>CAYSRL010000021.1:13167-14859 GCA_964433515.1 uncultured Ruminococcus sp. | reverse complement strand
CTGTTTTTTCACGAAAATCCCGCCGTCAGAATCGGTCAGGTGGAGGGGGTATTTGTCAATTCAGCAGACACACACAGTGGGCGGCGATGCCCTCGCCGGAGCCGGTGAAGCCGAGACCCTCCTCGGTGGTGGCCTTGATGCTGATCCGCTCTACAGGAACCCTGCAGGCATCCGCCAAGATCTCCCGCATCTGGGGGATGTGGGGGGCCAGTTTAGGCCGCTGACAGAGGATGGTGGCGTCGATGTTGCCGATGGTGTACCCCTCGGCGGTGAGCCGTTCCACCACCCGGCGCAGCAGCGCCACGCTGTCCGCACCGGCATAGGCCGGGTCGTTGTCCGGGAACAGTTTGCCGATGTCCCCCCATGCGGCGGCGCCCAACAGGGCGTCCATCACGGCGTGGGTGAGCACGTCTGCATCCGAGTGACCCAACAGACCTTTTTCATAGGGGATGGTGGCCCCGCCCAAAATCAACGGGCGTTCCTCCACCAGCCGGTGTACGTCATAGCCGTGTCCGATACGCATTGGTTTCTCCTCCTTATTGCCGCCCATCAGCGCCTGTGCCAGCCGGATATCCTCCGGGGTGGTCAGTTTCAGGTTAGTATCCAGGCCCTGCACCAGTTTCACCCGGTGCCCGGCGGCCTCCATCAGTTGGCAGTCGTCGGTATAGTCCTTTCCCTCTGCCACCGCCGCCGCCATAGCGGCGCACAGGGCTGCCCGGTCAAAGACCTGGGGGGTCTGCACCCGCCACAGCCCCGCCCGGTCGGGGGTATCGGTGACAAAACCGTCCCCATCGGTGCGTTTGAGGGTGTCCTTGACCGGCACCGCCAGGGCGGCGGCTCCGGTCTCGGCGGCGGTGGTTAAAACCGCCGCCACATCCTGGGCCCGCACCAGGGGGCGGGCACCGTCGTGGATACCCACCAGGGTGGTCTCGGCGGGCAGAGCCGCCAGCCCTGCCGCCACCGACTGTTGCCGGGTGGCACCGCCGGGGACGGCGGTGCGCAGTTTAGTGATCCCGGCCTCTGCCGCCAGAGCGGTAAAGTGGGGGATGTCCTCCTGCCGGGCGATGAGCAGGATCTCGTCGATGGCGTCCACCTGCTGTAGGGTCAGCAGCGTGTGGACAAGTACCGGGTATTGCCCCAGCCGGATGTGTTGTTTGGGTCGTCCCATACGGGTGGAACCGCCGGCGGCGGCCACCATCATTACGGTGTAGGACATTGGTGATTCCTCCTAATTGGGGGTGATAGCCTTTCTTTTGGGGGAAAGGGGGATTGCCAAAAGCGTGCGTAAGCATATTTCGCTGGCCGCCAGACGCATTCAGCCGAGAAACCAACGAAATTTTGCAACAAGTTGCAAAGGGAAAAAATTCCGCTTCGCTTCATAGCAAAACAACTCCTGCGGAGCAGCTAAATTGCATTCGCCTGACGGCGAATGCAGCCAATGAGGTTGCTCTGCAAACTCATTATACCATACCCGTTCCAAAAAAACAACCGCCCCTTTCGGAGCGGTTGAAAAGATCAGATAGAGATCTCTGCGGCCATCTTAAAGAGTTGCTCTTTAAAGGGTTTCTTCATCGCCAGAGCCTCGTCAATGTCGAAGTCCATCAGGGTGTTGTTGTTGACGGCCACCACACGCTCGGTCTTGCCCTGCATCAGCAGGTGGGCGGCGTAATAGCCCATCTGGCTGGCCAGCAG
>CAYSRL010000021.1:0-13157 GCA_964433515.1 uncultured Ruminococcus sp. | reverse complement strand
GGTCACGGCTGGAGGGGCGGCCGCCACGCTGTACGTGACCCAGCACGGTGGCACGGGTCTCGACGCCGGTAGCGGCCTCGATATCCTTAGCCAGTTTATCCACGTCGCCGATACCCTCGGCCACCATCACGATAAAGTGATGCTTGCCCAGAGAGGCGGTGTACCGCATCCGTTCCACAATATCCCGATTGAAGTCATAGGGGATCTCCGGCACCAGAATGCTGGTGGCGCCGGCGGCAATACCGGAGCCCAGCGCCAGCCATCCGGCGTGGCGGCCCATCACCTCCACGACACTGCACCGGTCGTGGGAGGAGCAGGTGTCACGGAGTTTATCCACCAGATCCACCACGGTGTTGGTGGCGGTGTCATAGCCGATGGTGTATTCACAGCAGCCGATGTCGTTGTCGATGGTGCAGGGGATGCCGATGGTGGGGATGCCCTGCTGGGACAGTTTCTGGGCGCCACGGAAGGAGCCGTCGCCGCCGCAGACCACCACGCCCTCGATGCCGTGCTTGCGGCATACCTCGGCGGCCCGTTGCTGACCCTCAAGGGTCTTGAATTCCAGACACCGGGCGGTGTACAGCATGGTACCGCCCTGTTGCAGGATGTTGGAAACCGAGCGCAGATTCATAGGAATCAACTCGTCATTGATCAGACCGTTAAAGCCACGGACAACACCGTATACCTCGATGCCGGCGTTAAGGGCGGTACGCACCACCGCACGGACAGCCGCATTCATACCGGGGGCATCGCCGCCGCTGGTCAGAACAGCAATCTTCTTCATACTCATATCGCTCCTTCTACCTAGGAAAATCACGAATTTTCTACAAATAATATTCTATCCGTATATGGGGCATAAGACAATGGATATTTTTTTCACGCAGATGGATTTTTGTTGCATAGATTAGCACAAAACCCAACAAATTCCGGCTTATAGGATGCCGTTTTGTTGCTTCGCCGCCGTGAGGGTATTCTTCATCAGCAGGGCGATGGTCATAGGGCCCACGCCGCCGGGCACCGGGGTGATGGCACCGGCGATGGGTTCCACCGCCTCAAAATCCACGTCGCCACACAGTTTGCCGTTTTCGTCCCGGTTGATGCCCACGTCGATGACGGTGGCGCCGGGCTTTACCATATGGGCGGTGACAAACTTAGGCTTGCCCACCGCCGCCACCAGAATGTCCGCCTGACGGCAGATCTCCGCCAGATTTTGGGTGCGGGAGTGGCAGATGGTGACGGTGCCGTTTTCCTGCAACAGCAACATCGCCATAGGCTTGCCCACAATGTTGCTGCGGCCGATCACCACGCAGTGTTTCCCCTCTACGGTTATACCGCTGCGGTGGATCAGTTCCATCACGCCGGCAGGGGTGCAGGGGAGAAACTGCTGGTCGCCGATCATAATGTGCCCCACATTCTCAGCGTGGAAAGCGTCCACATCCTTTTTGGGGTCGATGGCGGCGATCACCAGGCTGTCGTCCAACCCCTTCGGCAGGGGCAACTGACACAGAATGCCGTGGATGTCGGGACGGGCATTCAGCCCTTCTACCACCGCCAACAGTTCTTCTTGGGTGGTGGTGGAGGGCAGGTTGATCTGCTCCCCGTGGAAACCCACCTCCTCACAGGCCTTTTGTTTGTTGCGGACATAGGTCTGAGAGGCGGGGTCATCCCCCACCAGGATCACCGCCAGACCGGGGGTGATGCCTTTTTGTTTCAGTTCGGTTACTTCGGCGGCGATCTCGCCCCGCAGAGCGGCGGAAATGGCCTTGCCGTCAATTCTCGTTGCCATGGGTCTCCTCCTGGGTCTCGGGTTCGGGTTGGTCGTCGGGGGTGATATCCATCAGTTCTTTGGGCAGGGCGGTCTGCCGCCGGCGGAGGAACAGGTACATTCCCACGCCCAGCGCCACCGCCAGCACCGCCACCAACTGGGACGTTTTCATTGTGCCGGTCATCAGGCTGTCGGTGCGCAGACTTTCAATAAGGAACCGTCCGCAGCCGTACCACACCATATATCCGCAGAAGATCTGCCCCTTTACGTGATAGGCTTTTTTGGAAAGGATGTGCAACAGCACAAACCCCAGCAGACACCACAGGGATTCGTACAGGAAGGTGGGGTGCACCGGCAGAGAGGTGTCGTAGCCGGAACCGTTGAGACCGGACTGGATGATATCGCCGGTCATAGCCCAGGGCAGGTCGGTGTTGCCGCCGAAGGCCTCTTGGTTAAAGAAGTTGCCCCAGCGCCCGATGCCCTGTCCGATAAGAAAGCCCAGCGACGCCAGATCGAACATACCCAGCGTATCCACTTTAAACAGTTTGCACATCAAGGGGCCCACCAAAAAGGTGGTGATGATGCCGCCGTAGATGCCGATGCCGCCCTTCCATATCTGCAGGATGGTGATGGGGTCGGCCAGGTATTCCTCCAGCCGTCCGCAGAACAGCACATAGTAGAGGCGGGCACCCACAAAGGCCAACAGCACGGTGGGCATAGCCACGTCGATGACCCGGTCCGGGTCGACCCCAAACTGGTCGGCCCGCCGCAGACCGTACCACACCGCCAGCAAAAAGCCGACGGCGATGAGCACGCCGTACCACTTGATGGTAAAGGTGTTGCCCAGCAATTTGAACTGGAACAGCACGTCGTCGATGGTGAATTTCCACCCCAGATTGGGGAATTCGATGTAATGAGATAACAATGCCATAGCGGAAAATCCTTTCTATGTACCCTGCATTATACAGGGTTGACCACCGACAGACTGGAGGCATCCACCGGAATACGGCGGCGCAACTGCTCCTGCAGGGTCTCGACGGTCAGATCTTTCAGGGCGGTCAGTTCCTCAAGGGGTTCGATGCCGTCCAACAGGTTGCCCAGGATCAATTCGGCGCAGTCGGTGGGGTCGTCCAGACCGGCCACCAGCCGTCCGTAGGCGCCACGGCGCACCGCCTCGGCGGCGGCAGGGTCAATGCCTTCTTTTTGCATCCGGGCGATCTCCTCTTTAACGATCGCCTGTACCCGCTTGGGGTCGGCGGATTCGCCGCCGAACAGCCACAGGCCATAGCCGGGACCGGAGAAATATTCCACCTCAAACTGGTCGTTGATAAGCCCTTCGTCCATCAGCCGGGTATAGAGGGGGCTGGATTTACCGGCCATCAGCTCGGTCAGCACCCGGGCGGCGGCAAGGCTCTCGGCGTTGTTCTGCTCCTGCACCGGCTCTTTGAAAGCGATGTAAAACAGGGGGCTGGCCACCGGCATAGAGCACTCCACGTACTCCTCTTTCACGGTGGCGGGTTCGTCACAGGTATAAGGCACCGGCACGAATTCCTCCGAGGGTTTCAGCAACCGGTCGGCGGTCTGCTCCACCTCTTCGGGGGTGATGTTGCCGGCCACCACCAGCACCATATTGTGCAGGTTGTAGTACCGGTTATAGCACCGATACAGCAATTCCGGGGTGATGTGGGAGATGGACTCCACCGTACCGGCGATGTCCACCCGCACCGGATGGTTGTGGAACACCGCTTTCAGCATATTGAAGAACACCCGGCGGCCGGGCTGATCCTCGCCCATACGGATCTCCTGCCCGATGATGCCCTGCTCTTTCTGCACCGTTTCCGGGGTGAAATAGGGATCCTGGACGAAATCCAGCAGGATCTCCAGGCTGGGCAGGACGTTTTCGGTGGCGTGGAACAGATAGGCGGTGCGGTCAAAACTGGTATAGGCGTTGGCGTTGGCGCCGGTGGCGGCATACCGCACAAAGGCGTCTTCCTTCTCGCTCTCGAACAGTTTGTGCTCCAGATAGTGGGCGATGCCCTCCGGCACCACCTCGGTGCCGCCGTCGGCGGTGGGCAGGGTGGTGTGTACCGAGCCATAGCGGGTGGCGAACAGAGCATACACAGAGGACGCCGACCGCTGGGGCCATACCACGATGCGCAGGCCGGTCTTGTGGGTGGCGGTGTATAACGTATCCCCGATCAAGGGATGTTTGACAGCGTTCATCATTGGGACACCTCCTCATTGGGGGCCAGCAGATAGGTGGAATCGAAATGGGTCAGCCGGGCGGCACGGCACACGTCCTCTTTGGTGATGGCGAGGATGCGGCTGCGTTTTTCGTCCGGGGTGACATAGTCATCGTACAGGGTCTGGCCGATATAATAATTCTCCAACGCCTCCGGGCTGTCCGTGGCGGAAACGTATTTCTGGATCAGACTGCGGCGGGCGGCCTCTAACTCGTCGTCCGAGAAGTTGCCTTGTCGGATAGCCTCCAACTGTTTGAGCACTTCTTCCTTGGTGCGCTGGGCGTTCTCCATCTGAACGCCGCTGTCCACCAGGATAATGCCGGTGAACCGGTCATAGGTGGCGGCGCAGTAATAGCACAGGCTCAGTTCTTCCCGCACGTGGGTGAACAACAGCGAGGTGACGCAACCGCCCCACAGCGTGTTCATCAACTGGGCGGCCTCAATGTTTCCCTCCGGCTCGGTGACGGCGATGCGGAAGCCCAGCACCAATTTGGCCTGGTTGAGGGCCATATGCTCGGTGAGGGAACTCTCTTTAATGGCAAAGGAGTTGTCCAGATGCAGGGCGGCAGGCCGGCGATAGGGCAGGGTGCCAAACCGGGCCTTCAGTTTTTCGGTGAGGGTATCGGCGCTGTCGGCGCTTTGGTACAGCCAGTGGACGGTGGCCTCGCTGAGCAACCGCTCCCGGGCGGTGGCGGCAGAAACCGGGGTCAGGGCGTTCACCGTTTCCTCGGTGCCGTTGGGATTGAGGCTGAAGGGATGGTCGGGGCACAGCACCTGTTCGCACCGCTGGCGGGCATAGGTGCGCTTTTCGTTCATTTCGCCCTGCAACCGCTCCAGAAGACAGCGTTTCTCCTGGGCAAAGGCGTCGGCGGGGAATACGCCGTCCTCAAACGCCGGGTCAAACAGCAGATCCAGCAACAGGTCGGTGCAGGCGCCGGTCAGGTCGCTGCCGTCCAGGGTGTACCGGCGGTTGAGATAACTGACCGAAAAGGCCAACACCTGCCAACCGCCCAAACGGAAGACTTGTCCCTGGACGGTGGCGCCGTACAATTCGTCCAGACGGCGGCTGAAGGCCGCCACCGTGGGATAGGCGGCGCAACTGCGGGTCAGCAGACCCGGCAGAATGGCGTATTCGGCGGCGGTGCCGGCGGTGATGGGCACCGCAAACAGGCCGGTGAGCCGGTCTGTGCGATAGGACTGCTCCGACAGATGGAGCAGGGTCATATCGTGGGGTAATGGTTGGGGGATGGGTCGCATATCGATCGCTCCTTTTCGAAAAGATGCGGAAGATCCGCTCAAAATTTACACATTTGCAAAACTGGCCAACAATGCCACGGTGATGTCACCGGCCAGTTGCCCGGCATACCGCTCCAACTCGTCGAAGGACACAGAGGCTTCTTGCTCAGCCAGGTCGGAGATGGTGCGGAGAATGACAAAGGGGATGCCGTTTGCGGCGGCGGTCTGGGCGATGGCGGCGCCCTCCATCTCGGCGGCGGCGGCACCAAAGGTGTCCCGCAGTTGTGCCTTGAGGGTGCTGTCGTCCACAAAGATGTCGCCGGAGGCAACCACGCCGGTAATGGCTTTGTTGCCGGCGGGCAGCACCGCCTTGGCCGCCGTTATCGCCCGCTCCACCAACATAGGGTCGCAGGCAAATACGGTGGGCTTTTGGTCGTCCTCGCCGGTGAGGAACCCCCGGACGTGACCGAAAGCGGTCAGGTCAAAGTCGTGCTGGAGTGCTCCGGTGGCCACCACCAGGTCTTTTACCGCCAGCCGGCTGTCCAGACCGCCGGCCATACCGGTGTTCAGCAGGGCCGTCACCCCGAATCGGTCCGCCAACATCTGGGCGGTGATGGCGGCGGCCACTTTGCCGATGCCGCTTTTGACCACCACGGCGTCCTGCCCGGCTAACCGTCCGCACACAAACCGCCGTCCGGCGTATTCCTGTGTGGTGGGGTCTTCCATCCGGGCGATGAGGTTATCCACTTCCGAGTCCATCGCTCCGATGATTCCGATTCGTTGCATCACATACACTTCCTTTTGCAATCTTACACTATAGTATACCACAAGACGCCTCTGCTTGCAATCTTTTATTTTTTAAAAGAAGTATTAAAATATTCACAGAAAATTCTTTTCTTTCCACAGAACTTGTGCTATAGTATAGAGTGACAATAACCGGACAATGACCCGTTGCGAGGAGGGACCGCTATGGCACGACAGGGCGGACAAAAACTCAAACTGTTGTATTTGCAGGAGATTCTCCGCCGGGAGACCGATGAGGAGCACCCCCTGACTTTGAAACAGATACAGGATCTGCTGGAGCAGAGGGGGATCTCGGCAGAGCGTAAGAGCCTGTATGACGACATCGAACAGCTCCGTCTGCTGGGCGAGGATATCGTCACCACCCGGGATACCACCGTGCGGTATTATGTGGGGTCTCGGATGCTGGATATGCCCCAACTCCGTCTGCTGGTGGATGCGGTCCAGTCCTCCAAGTTCATCACCCGCAAAAAGAGCGAAGAGTTGATTCGCCGGCTGGAGAGCCTGACAAGCCGGCATCTGGCGGGTCAACTCCAACGGCAGGTGCTGGTGTCCGGCCGTATCAAGCATATGAACGAGAGCATCTACTACAACGTGGACAGTCTGCAGACCGCCCTGGCGGGAAACCGGCAGGTCACCTTTCAATATTTTGATTGGGGTGCCGACAAAAAACAGCATCTCCGCCACGGCGGTGCTTTATACCGGGTGAGCCCTTGGGCGCTGACCTGGGACGATGAGAATTATTATCTGATCGCCTATGACAGCGCCACGCAGAGCATCCGCCATTATCGGGTGGATCGGATGCTCCGCATCCGCCAGACCGAGGATAGGCGGGAGGGCGAAGAGGTATTCCGCAGTCTGGATATGGCTCGGTATACCCAAAAGACCTTTGGGATGTTCGGCGGCCAGCCCCAGTCGGTGACCTTGCGGTGCCGGGGGAATATGGCGGGCATCGTGCTGGACCGGTTCGGCCAGGACGTGTCGCTGATCCCCGATGGGGACGACTTTTTTACGGTGCGGGTGCCGGTGGTGGTGAGCCCCCCGTTCTTTTCGTGGCTGTCCGGCTTTGGCACCGATCTTAGGTTGGTGGGCCCCGCCACGGTGGCAGAGGAATACCGTCGCTATCTCACCGACATTCTGGCAGGGTATGACAATGTTTGAGTATACGCTGATACGCTCTCACCGGCGGACGCTGGGGCTGGAGATCACCCGGGATCTGCGGGTGTTGGTGCGGGCGCCTTTGCGGTGCCCCCAACGTCAGATCGACCGGTTTGTGGAGTCCCACACCGATTGGATCGCCCAAAAACTGGCTATCCAACAGCGCCGCCGTGAGGCGGAAAAGGCAGAGGCCACCCCGGAAGAGGAGCAGGAATTCCGCCGCCGTGCCAAGGAGATGATTCCCGGTCGGGTGGCCCACTATGCCGCTCAGATGGGGGTCGCCCCCACCGGGATAAAGATCACTTCCGCCCGCACCCGGTTCGGTTCCTGCAGCGGCAAAAACAGCCTGTGTTTTTCCTGGCGGCTGATGCAGTATCCCGCCGAGGCGGTGGACTATGTGGTGGTGCACGAATTGGCGCATATCCGCCACCACAACCACAGCCGTGAATTTTGGAACTTTGTGGAACAGACGATGCCGGACTACCGTGACCGGCAACGGTTGCTAAAAGGTTATTAACGATGGAGAGAGGGGAAACCCGCTAATGAAACAAAAACGATGGATCGCTCTTGCCTGCAGTGTGGCGCTTTTGTGCACCGGTTGCAGCCTGGATGTGGAGTCTTTTTTACAGCCGCCCAAGATCAGCGGACAGCAACAGGCGGTGCAGACCGCTTTGGAAACGTATGTGCGGGATACCGCCGGCGCCGGCGTGCGCTTTACCCCCGAATATCCGATGGCCGGCGAATATACCGCCGCCTTTACCCTGTGCGACAGCCAAGGTTTTCCGGTGGAGGAGGATGGCGAACCGTCTACGGCGGTGGTGTTTTATTCTCTGTCCACCGCCCCCGAGGAGATCCGGGTGAATCGGTTGTTGCGGGAGGATGACGGCTGGGTGTCGGTTGCGGACGCCGTGGGTACCGGCACCGCCATCCATCGGGTGGCCTTCGGCGACCTGAATGGGGACGGCACCGCCGAACTGATCACCGGTTGGAGCGGGTATAACAGCCACACCTTCCAACTGACGGTGTACGATACGGTGGACGGTCTGACTCCGGTATCCCGGGAACCGTTGTATTCCTCCTTTTTCGTGGGGGATATGACCGCCGCCGGTTATGACAGTTTGCTGTTGCTCACCGCCGGCAATGAGGTCTCTGCCGCTCTGTATGAAATGCGAGAGGGGATCTTGACCCGGTTGGGTACCGCTGCGCTGGACAGCCGGATCCAAGAGTTCGGAGATATGACCCTGTGCCGTCTGGCTGAGGGGGTCCACGGCCTGTTCGTAGAGGGATATCCCAACGGCGACACGGCGGTGACCCAACTGCTGTATTACGACCAAGAGGGGCTTCACACCCCCTTTACCAATGCGGATATGACCGCTTATACCACCCGCACCGGGCATTTGTCCGCCCGGGATATCGATGGGGACGGCGTGGTGGAGATCCCCGCCCACACCTTGCTTTCCGGCCACACCGCCGAAGAGGTGGGGGGCACGGTCACTTTGTGGCGGTGTTGGGACTATGCCACCGGCACCTGGCAGGAGCGGGGGCACACCCTGGTGAACGAGGCCGACGGCTATCTGGTGATGCTGGATGAAGACAGGCTGTCCAACCTGGACACCGCCTATGACCCGGAGAGCCATACGCTGACCTTGTACGACACCGTTGCGAACGCTCCGTATCTGTGGCTGGTTGCCGGGGCACCTTTGTCCTCTTCGCCTGCCGAGGGGCTTAAGCGGTTGCCCCTGCTGGGCACAAAAGAGGGCAAAGAAGGGCATTATGCCTATTACGATCCCGAGGCGATCAGCGCCGAAAAGATCGGCTATATGGTGGCGTCTTTTTAACTCTATCCGTGGAGGTGGATCCCGATGAAAAAAATATTGGTATGCGAGGACGAAGAGTCCATTCGCTCCTTTGTGGTGGTGAATCTCCGTCGGGCAGGCTATCGGGTCATCGAGGCGGCCACCGGCGAAGAGGCGCTGACCCGCTATGAGGCAGACCCCACCATCTCCATTGCGTTGTTGGATGGGATGCTTCCCGGCATTGATGGGTTTGAGACCTGCCGCCGACTGCGGCAGATGAACAGCCGGATGGGCATCATTATGCTCACCGCCCTCACCCGGGAAGAGGAGAAGGTCGGCGGGCTGAAGGCCGGCGCCGACGATTATGTGACCAAGCCTTTCAGCACCGCCGAACTATTGGCTCGGATCGAATCCCTGTCCCGCCGGTTGCAGGTTCCCAGCGAGGGGGAGGAATCGGCGTGGCTCCACGGGGGCGACTTTTTGCTGGATCTGCGTTCCCACACCCTGCAATACGAGGATAAGACGGTGGAACTGACCCAGATCGAGAGTCAGATCATGGCGTTTTTTCTGCAGAATCCCGGGCGGATCGTCACCCGTGCCGAGATTATGGAGGCGGTGTGGCAAAACGAGGAATTTGTGGACGATAAGATCGTAGATGTGAATGTTCGCCGTCTGCGGATGAAGGTGGAGACAGACCCCTCTGTTCCCCGCCATCTGCAGACCGTATGGGGGAGAGGCTATCAATGGAACGGTTAAAAAACAGCAATATCGGTCGCCTGTTACAGCGCTTGATACCCCAAAACCGGCTGACCCGTCGGTGGCTGAAAAACGCCTTTTTCCTGACGGTGGTGTTTTTGCTGGTGCTACAGGTGCTGTTTACGGTGATGTTGCGGTATTATTATTACGAGGGCACCCAGACCGCCCTGGAAAGCCGGGCACAGTTATACCACAAAACGGTGGAGTTTTACTGGGGACCGGATACGGTGCTTACCGGCGATATCAGCCGGGATATGATCGCTCATTTCAGCGATAAAGACAAAATGGAGTTGCAGGTCTTGGATGCCGCCGGACAGATACAAGTGTCATCCACCGGCTTTATGCCGGAGGATCTGACCACCCCGGATTTCAAGGCGGCTTTGTCCCAGCCGGAGGGCGTGGGCGTGTGGCACGGGCGCTCCGATTCGGGCGAAACGGTGATGGCACTCACCATGCTGGAGACCGACTCTGCCGGTACGGTGCTGGGGGCGTTGCGGTATGTGGTGTCCCTGTCGGCGGTGGATAAGCAGATCGTGTTTTTATCCCTGTTGGTGTTGGGATTGATCCTGCTGATCATCCTGTTTGTGTCCCTGTCGGGTGTGTATTTCATCAATTCCATCGTGGCGCCGGTGTCCGCCATTAACAAGACGGCTCGCCGGATCGCTATGGGAGAATACGAAGCCCGATTGGAAAAACAGTATAACGACGAGATCGGCGAACTGTGCGACACCATCAACTTTATGGCGGGTGAGATCTCTGCCGCCGAGCGGATGAAAAACGAGTTTATCTCCTCGGTATCCCACGAACTGCGGACTCCGCTGACCGCCATCAAGGGGTGGACCGAAACCTTGCAGGATGCCGGTGCGGACAAAGACCTGATCGCTCAGGGCCTCACGGTCATCGGCAAAGAGGCGAAGCGTCTGTCCGGTCTGGTGGAAGAATTGTTGGATTTCTCCCGGATGGAGGGGGGGCACATCGCCTTGCGTCCTACCCGCTTGGATGTGGGAGCAGAATTGGAAGAGGCGGTGTTCCTGCTGCGGGACAAGGCTTCTCGGGGCGGTGTCACGCTGGAGTTTGTGGAGCGTCCCGGACTGCCTCCGGTGCGGGGGGACGCCGCCCGCATCAAGCAGGTGTTCGTGAACCTGTTGGATAACGCTGTCAAGTTTTCTCGCCCCGGCGATCGGGTGCGGGCCGAGGCGGCGGTGGTAGGTGACCGGATTCAGATTGTGATCAGCGACACCGGCGTGGGTATCCCGCCGGAAAAACTGCCCTTTGTGACCCGCAAATTCTATCAGGGGGAATCCGGCGAGGCTGGTGCCGGTATCGGCCTGGCGGTAGCGGAGGAGATATTGCATCTCCACGGCGGCAGTATGGAAATCGACTCGGAACTCCAGGTGGGCACCACCGTGACGGTGTGGCTGCCTTTGGATAAATCCCTCTGATACAGAAAGGAATAATGATTATGAGCAAGCAAGAGTGTGTATTAAAAAAGACCTCCATCGGCGGACAGGCGCTGATCGAGGGCGTTATGATGCGGGGCCCGGAGCGCACGGCGATGGCGGTGCGGCACACCTCCGGCGAGATCCGGATGGAAGAATGGGACACCCCCAAGTCCAAACTGCCGGCCATCTGCAGATGGCCGATCGTCCGGGGTCTGTTCGGTATGATCGACTCTCTGCGGTTCGGTTATAAATGCCTGATGCGTTCCGCCGAACTCAGCGGTATCGAGGAGGAGTTGGAAGAGGCTCTGGACGAGGAACAGGCCGCCAAGAAAGCCGAAGAGGTCGCTGAGGAAAAAACCGATAATAAGAAGAAAGCCTCTGCCTTGATGAACGTGGTGATGGTGGTGGGGATGGTGCTGGGCGTGGCGCTGTCGCTGGTGCTGTTTATGTGGTTGCCCATCCAGTTGTTCAACTGGCTGGTTCTGGCCTTCCCCGGTATAGAGAATCCCACTATCCGTGGCATTTTCGAGGGCGTGGTGCGGATCTTGGTGTTCCTCATTTATATGCTGGCGGTGTCCCGGATGAAGGATATCCGCCGCACCTTCCAGTACCACGGCGCCGAGCACAAATCCATTTTCTGCTATGAAAAGGGTCTGCCTCTGACGGTGGAAAATGTACGTATGCAAAAGCGGTTCCATCCCCGGTGCGGCACCTCCTTTATGGTGCTGATGCTGGTGGTGGGTATCATCATTTCCATCTTCATCCCCATCAAGACCCCGGTTCTCCGCACGGTTGTCAAACTGGCGCTGTTGCCCCTGACGGTGGGTATCGGCTATGAACTGATCAAACTGGCGGGTCGGTTTGATAACTGGCTGACCCGGCTTATCTCCGCTCCGGGTATGTGGATGCAGCACATCACCACCCAAGAGCCGGACGACCAGATGATCGAGTGCGCCATCAAAGCGCTGGAGGCGGTGATCCCCGCCGATCCGGAGGCGGATAAGTGGTGACCCGCCAGGAATGGCTGCGGGATGCCACCGCCCGGCTGCGGGATGCCGGGTGCGAGGATGGGGGCTTTGACGCCCGGTGTCTGTTGGAGGATCTCGGGGGCCTTCTCCGGGGGCAGACGGCGGACGGCACCCCTTTGACCGCCGCTCAGCAGACAGCCCTTGCCACCGCTCTTGAGGAGCGGGCGGGGGGACGGCCGCTCCAGTACATACTGGGCGAGTGGGATTTCCTGTCCCTGACCCTTAAAGTGGGGGAGGGAGTGCTGATACCCCGCCCGGACACCGAACTGCTGTGTGAGGCGGCGGCCTCCCGCCTGGCCGGAAAGACCGCCCCCCGGGTGCTGGACTTGTGCGCCGGCACCGGATGCGTGGGTCTGGGTGTGGCTTCTTTGGTGCCGGGGGCTCGGGTGACGGCGGTGGAACTGTCCGATGAGGCCTTACCGTATCTCACCGAAAATGTCCGCCGGTATCCTGCCTGTGACGTGACCGTCCGGCAGGGGGATATGCTGACCGATTATGATGCGTTCCCCGGCGGCTTTGACGCCATCCTCTCCAATCCACCCTATATCCCTACCGGGGATCTGGCGGGCTTACAGCGGGAGGTTCGGCGGGAGCCGGAAATGGCGCTGGACGGCGATGGGGACGGTCTGGCTTTTTACCGGGCGATTGCCGAACATTGGTGCGAAAAACTGGCTCCAAACGGCTTTTGCGCCGTGGAAGTCGGTGCCGGTCAGGCGCCGGATGTGGCGGCGCTGTTTACTGCAAAAGGCCTGAAAACAGTGGAGATTCTGCGGGATCTTGCCGGTATCGACCGGGTGGTTATCGCTGGGAAATAAATTTTCCAAACAAATGTTCGAAAACCACTTGATTTTTTAAAAACAGTGTGCTAGAATGTGAACGATGAGTCGCAATCAACCAACAGAAAGGGTGACCGTTTATGGCCGCTAAGACCA
>CAYSRL010000020.1:0-14946 GCA_964433515.1 uncultured Ruminococcus sp. | reverse complement strand
GAACCCGCCTTAACGGCTTGGGAAGCCGCTGTAATACCGATATACCAACCCTGCACAATGCGACCAGTATAACATACTCCCCCAGAAAATGCAAGGGGAATTTGTCGGAATATTTATTCTTCTTTTGCAAACTCCTGATACTGTTCCCGCAGCCAATTCTCGGTGGCGGTGAGACCCTCCACATCCAGAGGAAACTCTGCTGCAGCCCGCATCTCGCTGAGTTCACTGCATTTTTCGCCGGTCCAGACGCATACCGCAAAATGGGCGGCGATGTCCTCCTCCGCCTTGGCCTTCACCGGGTCCACCCGGTAATTCAGCCCCTTATAACTGCCGGAAAAGGGATTCCCGCTGGTGAAAAACAAAATTCCCGGCAAGGGGAAATCACGCAATGCCATAACGATGACCTCCTAGAATTATAACGTGGGCAGGCACAGGGCCCCCTACGACGTTGATTTATCGGTAACCGGAGAGTGTCGGGAAGGATGCCCGCTTCCGTCCAAAGAAAACGCCCTCCGTCTGTGGCTAATGCCACAGACACCGCCCTCGAAGAGGGAGGCTATTCACTCCAAATTGAACTGGATCTGCTGGACGGTCTCCTCGGTGACCGCTAACGTTTGGGGATGGATATACAGAATCCGCCGTTGCTTTTGCCGGGCATACCGCACCGTGGCGGCCGTTCCGGTTCGGCTGTCCGCCACATCCAACTCGCACACCGCCAGCACCACGCCGGAGTGGTCCACCATCCAACGGTTACGCCGACGGTAACAGGCAGAGGGATCGGCGGCGGCCTCTTTTTCACCAAACAGCGTTTCCACCCGATGACACTCGGTCAACAACCGGTGGTATTCCTTTTGTACCGGTATAGACCACCGGCTCTCTTGCCCCTCAAAGGGCACCGCCGCCACCAGTTGCACCTCCGGATGGGTTCGGCGCAGAACCGCCACCTCGGCGGCGGCCCACAGATCCACCCCGGCACTCATCCCGGAGATAAACGTGCGGATGCCCTCGTCGTACAGGCGGCGTATTTGTTCACCCAGCGCCGCCTGTACCTGTTCCGGGCGCAAGCCCTCCGGGGAGAAGGCGAACCGATGGGGTCGATAGCCGGTAAAACAGCAGGTCTTATCCACGGTATCCCCTCCCCTTTTTCATTTCACAGACCCATTATATCACGGTTCTCCCGCTTTGACTAGACCAAAAATAAAAAACCGTTGCCGCAACAACGGTTTTTTATCACAAGCGCTCCAATATGTATTCTACCACCTGGGAATGAGGAATATCCAGCACCATCGAAAACTCTTCGTCGATCAACCGCATACATTCCTGCAGCGTGGCCTCATCCATCGTCGACAGCCGTTTTCCCTGTTCCTGCCGTTGGTGCTTTTTGCGGAACAGACAGCAGATCAGCCGGATCAGCATCCGCCGGTCATTACCGCTCAGCACAGACCGGTAAAAGGTCATCCTTTGATTGCGGTCCTCGATCCATTCCAGCCGTTCGCTGTCCGCAACCGACAACAGCGCATCGATCTCCTCACGGGTCATCAGAGGGCACATCTTGCTCACCAGCGCCTCATTCCCGCAAGGAACAAACACCGAAGAGCGACCGTCACTCACCGGACACAACACAAAATATTCGTCGCTCTCCTTACCTATGGCGATGCGTTTTTTCTCCTGCACCAGACACACTCCGGTTTTTCCGTACAGCACATATCCGCCGACTTTCACAGAACGGCTCATTGTCGGTCACCCCTCCCTCTAATTTTTAACATACGATTATTTTACCACATCATTTCAACAAATTCAAAGGGCAAAATACACAAAAATCAGCCATTTTTCGGGCACTAATGAAACGGCAATATGCCTAAGCAAAACAGCCGTAAAGCAAACCTGCTTTACGGCTGTTTTAGGTTAATTTGTTACGTTGTCCGATAAGCGGTAAGTAAAATTACCCAAATCGTACACTTTGGAGAACGAGGAGGCATACTCCAGCGCTTTACCAGCACCCACAGCCACACACTGGGCGGGATCCTCTGCCACCACGCAGGGCACGCCCACCGCCTGTTCCAACAATTCCGGCAAACGGCGCAACCCGGCCATACCGCCGGTCAGATGCATACCACCCTCCATAATGTCGCCGGCCAGTTCCGGCGGAGTGGTCTCCAGCACCCGGCCGATCATATCCAGCAATTCGGTCAACTGCTCCCGGATGGCCTCGCAAATCTCATCCGAATTCACCGTCACCACCCGGGGCAGACCGGTCATAGAATCCCGGCCCTTTGCCTCAACGGTGAGCATCGGCTCCACCGGGAGGGCGCAACCCGCCTCTACTTTCATCCGTTGAGCCATCGGCTCGCTGATGATCAGGCCATATTCATTCCGCATAAACCGGACAATGGCATCGTCCATCGCCTCGCCGGCCACCCGGATGGAGGAGGACACCGCCTCCCCTTTCAGCGACAGCACCGACACGTCCACCGTGCCGCCGCCCACGTTCACCACCATCTGGCCTTTGGGCAGACTCACATCCACCCCGGCACCAATGGCCGCCGCCACCGTTTCCGGCACCAGCGTCACCCGGCGGGCACCGGCAGAGATCACCGCCTCTATGAAAGATCGGCGTTCCACCTCGGTGAGCTGTTCGGTGACGCTCACCGCCACGCAGGGTTTGATGATCCGGTTGGAGCACACCTGGGCCAGACAGCAACGGAGCAACTTCTCCGCCAGGTCATAGGCGGCGATAACGCCCTTTTGCACCGGACGAACAGCGACGATAGACTCCGGCGTGCGGCCGAGCATCGCCTCCGCCTCGTCGCCAAAGGCCACCACGTGCCCATCCGCTTTCGCCACCGCAATCACCGCCGGCTGGTCTAACACCACGCTGTCCCGAGCCGGGTCATAGATCACGATCCGGGAGGTGCCCATATCGATTCCCAAATTCATACAAAAGACTCCTTGATTCTACGGATTGGAGTATTATACATCATTTTTCTTCCCATTGCAAGAGTGTTGCGGCCGCCGTCACCCCATACACCTCTTCTGCGCCAAAAATTTTCAGCATTTTGGCGCATTCCTCCAAGGTGCTGCCGGTGGTGGTCACATCATCCACCAGCAGAATGGTCTGCCCGGTCACATCGGCGGTCACGTCGAACAAACCCAACAGATTGCCTCTCCGCCGGATGGCAGACAGTTCTTTTTGCGGTTCGGTATGCCGCAGTTTGGTTAAAACGGAGGCATACGGCACCTCCATCATCCCGGACAAGGCCCGAGCCAGCCCGGCGGCCTGGTCAAAACCCCGTCGCCGGAGATCCTTACGGTGCATAGGCACCGCCGTTACCAGGTCAAAGGCGATGCCGCCGTATTCCCGGCGCACCACCTCCGCCATTTCGGCGGCAAAGCCCTCGGTGACGGCGGTGTAATTGTTTTGTTTGAGGGATTGGACACCCCTTTTCACCACACCCTTGTGATAAAAAGGACTGATACACCGTTCATAGGCACGGCTATGTCCCCGGCAGACGCAATCGTCTTCGTTTCGTCCGCAACGCTCACAGAGGGGCGGCAGAATATACGGCACCTGCCGGGCGCAATCCTCACACATTCTCTGGCGGGGCAATATCACCTCACCGCAGAGAAAACAGTGATGTGGAAACAGAACCGTCAGCAGGGCTTGTCCCCAAGGTTTCATAATCCCATCACCCCGGTCTGTAACAAGAAGGTCTGTAACCCGGTATACCGCAAGGTCTTGCGGTCGTTATCGATCATCTGCTGTAAGGTTTCCCGGCTTCCCACCAGAATCAGCAGGTTTTTTGCCCGGGTGACAGCAGTATACAGCAAATGGCGATAGCACAGATGGGGCGTGCCCCTCAGCACCGGCATCACCACCGCCTCAAATTCACTGCCTTGGCTTTTATGTACCGTAATGGCATAGGCCAATTCCAAATCCTGAGCATCCTGCCGGGTATAGGTGGCCACCCGGTCGTCATAGCGGACGGTGAGCATATCCTCACGCAGACGAACCTCCTCCAGCACGCCAATATCGCCGTTGAAGATGCCGCTGCCGTTCTCACCGTCATCCCGTACCCAAGGGATATCGTAGTTGTTGCGGTTGTGCATCACCTTATCCCCCACCCGCAGAGTAACCCCCTCCACGGTGAGTTCCGCTTTTTTCTTATCCGGGGGGTTCAGCGCCTCCTGCAGACGGCGGTTGACCTCGGCGGTGCCGATCTCGCCCTTACGCCCGGCGCACAGCACCTGCAAACCGTTCAGGTGGGTATAGCCGTATGCCGCCGGCAACCGCTGACAGCATAGTTCCAGCACGGTGCGGTTGACCTCCCCGGCGGAGGAGCGGGGCATAAAGAAACAATCCCCCTTGTTGTCCAGTTCCATCGGCTCACCCGCCACAATGCGGTGGGCGTTATACACGATCCGGCTCTCGAGAGCCTGGCGGAAAACCTGGGTCAGCCGCACCACCGGGACGGTGCCGCTATCCATCAGATCTTGCAGTACACAGCCGGGTCCCACCGCCGGTAACTGGTCGGTGTCCCCCACCAGTATCAGCCGGCACCCGGTCTTCACCGCCCGAAGCAAACTCTCAAACAACGGCACATCCACCATCGACATCTCGTCCACCACCACCGCATCCGCCTCCAACGGATTTTTCTCGTTGCGGTCAAAGACCGGACTGTCGCTGTCGTCCCATTTGACCTCCAACAGACGGTGGATGGTTTTTGCTTCGTGACCGGTCAGCTGGGATATCCGCTTAGCGGCACGGCCGGTGGGCGCCGCAATCGCCACCGTTTCCCCCATACTCTCCAACAGGGTGATGATGCCCCGCAGGGTGGTGGTCTTACCGGTGCCGGGGCCGCCGGTGAGTATCAGTGCGCCGGTGGCGATGGCCTCCACCATCGCCCGGCGCTGTTGCTCTTCATAGGTGATGTTGAAATTCCGCTCCATGGCATCGATCCGCAGTTCAATGTCCTCGGCGGTCACATTCTGGACGCCACACATCAGGCGCATCCGCACCGCAATAAACGCCTCCGCCTCAAACATACGGGGCAGGAACAGAAACGGACGCCCATTCAGATCCTGCCGGCGGAGTTGGAACCCCTCGACCATTCGGTCGGCGGCGGCGTCCACCGCCTCGGCGGACACGCCCAGCAGGGATGCCGCCGCCGGCACCACCTTATCCCGGGGCAGGCAGGTATGTCCGTTGTTCAGGTTGTGCCGCAACACATACTGCACGCCTGCCTCCAGACGGTGCGGATCCAACGTATCCCCATTCAGAGATAACGCCAATCGATCCGCCCGCTCAAAGCCGATACGCAGACCGGAGGAACACAGCAGATAGGGATTTTCTTTGATCTTGGTAAGGGTAGCCGGCCCAAACTGTTTCCAACACCGAAGCGCCTCATTGGCGGAAAATCCGTAACCGGAAAAGGTCATCACCACTTCCCGCAGGCCAAACTGGGAACAAAAACTCTGTCCCATCTCCCGAGCCTTGGAAAGGGAGATACCCTTGATCTTCGCCAGTTCTTGAGGCTCCTCCTCTAATATTCTGAGAGCGTCCGCACCAAACCTATCCACGATCCGTGCGGCGGTGGCGGGGCCGATACCCTTCACCGCACCGGAGGCCAGATACCGCAGGATGGCGGTCTCATCGGTGGGCAGGGTGCTCTCGCAGGCAGTGGCCTTAAACTGTCGCCCGAAAGAGGGGTGCTCGGTCCATCCGCCCTGCAGGCGGAGGCTCTCCCCCACCTGTACCCGGGGCAGAACCCCCACCACCGTTTCGATGGTGTCGCCGGTATCCAGTTCCAGCACCGTCCACCCATTGTCGTCGTTGCAAAACACAATGTGGTCCACCGTACCGGTAAGCAAGGTCTGATCTTCTATTCTCTTTTCTTCCGTCACGCTGTCCACTCCTTTTCTATCCGTATCTATTCACATTCCCGCATCAGCAGTTCCAGCATTTCCATCAGTTGGGTGGCGGTCACCGGCACCACCGCCGGAGCCTGACACAGCAATTTTTCCATTTCTTCGCCGGACTCTGTCATCCCCTCCGGCAACAGCATCAGCGTTTGGCGGCACACCGCCGGGTCATCCCACACAGCCTGGCTTTGCAGACACCGCAAAAGAGGTGCCAACGCCGCCTGGTTGCGGGGCACCGCCAACCGACAGCAAAAACAGCATCCGGGACACCGGGTAAACCACAGGCACAACCGCCGTATCAATGCGGCGCATCCATACAGCGAAAGCAACGCCACCAACACGCCCGCAATCCATTCTCCCCCATTCATAGCCACCCTCCTCTGACCCGCCGTATGCGACGGTATCAGCCCATTCTATGCGTAGGACGAGGTCAGCGTGTCTGTCCACGTCCCGCATTATGGCGGCTGATGGGTTGGCGGAATAACAGCCGGCACAAGGCCTTGCCGTCAAAGGGGATCACCGGATAGAGGTATTTGCCGTCCAGGGCGGTGCGGGTGGTCACCAGCACCGTGAGCATAATCCCCATCCCCAACAGCAGTCCCCAGCCGTGAAGCAGCCAGGTGCACAGCAAAAACAGGATGCGGAACAGTTTAAATGCATAGGTCAGTTCGTGGCTGGGTTGGGTGAACGAGGCCACCGCCACAAAGGCCATATAAGCAAGCAGTTCGGAGGAGAATATCCCGGCACTCACCGCAAATTCACCGAAAATCAAGGCGCCCACCAGACTGAGGGCGTTGCTCAGCGAGGAGGGGGTATTCAACGCCGCCAGTTTGATGGCATCGATAAGCAACTCCACCAGCAACAACTGCACGATCAGCGGTATGGGCCCCATCTCGTCAATACGGATGAATTCCAGCGCCGGCGGTATCCGTTCCGGGTTTTGCATCAGCCAGTACCACACCGGGGTGAGAAACAGGGTCGCCACGAAAATAAGCCCCCGCACCAACCGCAGATAACTGCCCACAATGGGCGGGAAATAATAATCGTTGGTATCCTGCGAAAAATCGAAAATGGAGGTGGGCAACAGCATCGCCGCCGGAGAATTGTCCACCAACAATACGATCTGTCCCTCCGCCACGGCGGCGGCCGCCGCATCCGGGCGCTCGGTATACCGCACCCGGGGGAAAGGATTATACCACTGTCCCCGCATAAGGCATTCCGCCAGGCTCTCCTGCCCCATAGTCAGGGCAGGGATGGTGATATTCTTCAACCGCTCCTGCAGTTTTTTGAGATAGTTTTTGTTCACCCGGTCCGCCATATAGCAGATACACACATCGGTGGCGGAAACGCTCCCCACCGCCACGACCTCAAAGGTCAGCGCCGGGTCACGTAAACGGCGGCGGATAAGGGCGGCGTTGAACACCAGCGTTTCCACCAGACCGTCCCGGCTGCCTCGCAGCACCCGGTCGCTTTCCGGCTCCTGTACGCCCCGCACCGGATAGGTGCGGGAATCAATGAGGATCACCCGGTCGATACCCTCCACCACCAGGGCGGTGGCACCGGACAACACCATCGTCACCACCCGCTGCAGGTCGGCGGTGTGATCCACCTCGATATAGGTGATAAACCGGGCAATAAAACTCCCGGCATCCGTAATCGGTTGCATATCTTCCGGCTGGATCTCTGCCAGATACTGGAGCATTTTTTCCAGCACTTCATCTTTGGTGAGTCCGTCCACGAAAAACAAGGTTCCCGGACGGCCGCCCACCGATACCTCCCGGCACAGCAGGTCAAAACTGGCATCCACCCGCAATTTTCGTTTTAGGTGTTCCACCGTTTCCTGATACGTCATTGCATACACTCCTTTTCATACGGAGTTAGTATGCACACCGGCAAAGCCGATTATTTGTCCGAAATCGCAATAAATGCCGCCAGACTGCCCCGGGTATCCCCGGTGATCCGGTGGGACCAGAACACCTCCGGATGGCATTTGGTACACAGGTCGGTGACCGTGATGTTTTCGGGTCTCACACCCACATTCAGCAGATGACGGCGGTTGACCTCCCACAAATCGATATGGAATTTATCGTTGGGCCCGGCAGTAAAACAGCCCTCATCAAACACCGGCACCTTACAAAAAGCGTCGTATACCGGGGTATCCACCTCAAAACAGCATTTGCCGATGGAAGGGGCGATGCCCACCAAGATATCCTCCCGACGGCACCCATAGTCGCTGACCAGCCGCTCCACCGTCACAGCGCCGATACCGGCGGCGGTACCCCGCCACCCGGCGTGGGAGGTGGCCACCACCCGCCGCACCGGATCCGCCAAAAACAGCGGCACACAATCGGCATACTGGGTGCACAGCACCACCCCCGGTTCATCCGTTATCAGACCGTCGATGTCGGTATATCCCCGCTCCCGGGTGATACCCCGACCCCGGTCGGCGGCGGTGGCATTATATACGTTGTCGGTGTGGGTCTGGGCAGACACCACCACCTGCTCCGGATCCACCCCGATAGCGGCACAAAACCGCCGAAAATTCTCCATCACGGCTGTCGGATCGTCCCCCCGGGTAAAGGACAGGTTCATCGAAGCAAAGGCGCCCTCACTGACGCCCCCAAGGCGGGTGGAAAACCCGTGCCGGACAAAGGAAAGGCGGTCAAAGGCAGGGATGGTATAGTACAGCAGATCCCCTTTCTGGCGGGGCTGCAGCGTTTGTGTTTTGGGAAGGGTCATAATCGGCGACTCCTTTCGAAAATCTAGTTTTTATTATACGAAAAACATCTTCATTGTGCAAGGGAAAACGAAAAATATCCCAAGATTTTTGACAGTTTATCGAATCGGTGAATTTCCCCTTTACATTTGGCTAAAAATCGTATATAATGTATTGTGTAATAATATGGAAACATCTGTTCTGATTGGAGAGAAATCGTTATGCTGCAATATGAAGAATTGCGACTGAAACTGGAGGGGCTGCTCCCCGCCATCGAGGATCTGGCCGGTTCCATCGGTTTGGACCAGCTCCGCCGTGAGGCAGAAGAGCTGGATGCCCAGGCGGCTGCCCCCGGATTTTGGGATAATATGGAGTTCGCCCAAAAGGTGACCCAAAAAGCCGCCGGTGTCAAGGGCAAGATCGAGGCCTATGAAAAACTGCAGGCTGACTATCAGGATACCTTGACCCTCATCGAACTGGCGGACGAAGCCGAGGATCTGGATCTGCTGGAAGAGTGCAAGACCGGTGTGGAGAACGTGGAACAGTCCATGGAGACCCAGCGTCTGGCCACTCTGCTGTCCGGCGAATACGACGGCAAAAACGCCATCCTCACCTTCCACGCCGGTACCGGCGGCACCGAGGCCCAAGACTGGGCGGAGATGCTATACCGTATGTACACCCGCTGGGCTGAGCGCCACGGCTATAAATACAACATTCTGGACTATCAGGACGGCGACGATGCCGGTCTGAAAAGTGCCTCCATCGAGGTGCTGGGCGAAAATGCCTATGGCTATCTCAAGGGCGAGGCCGGCGTTCACCGTCTGGTGCGCATCTCCCCCTTTGACTCCTCCGGACGGCGGCACACCTCCTTCTCGGCCCTGGAGGTCATCCCTGAGATCGACGAGGACACCGAGGTGGAGATCCGCCCCGAGGACATCAAGATGGACGTTTTCCGTTCCTCCGGTGCCGGCGGCCAGCACATCAACAAGACCTCTTCGGCGGTGCGCCTGACCCACATCCCCACCGGCATCGTGGTGGCCTGCCAGAATGAGCGTAGCCAGTTCCAGAACCGGGACAAGGCGATGAATATGCTCAAATCCAAATTGATCGAGATCAAAGAACGTGAGCATCTGGACAAACTGGACGACATCAAGGGCAACCAGGCCCAGATCGCCTGGGGCAGCCAGATCCGCTCCTATGTGTTTATGCCCTACACCTTAGCCAAGGATACCCGCACCGGATTCGAGAGCGGTAACATCCAGGCGGTGATGGACGGCGAGATCGACGGTTTTATCAATGCCTATCTACAGGCGTTGGCAAACGGTACATTGGGAAAAGCCTCGTCCGCAGAAGATTGAGCCCTTTAACAAAGGCTCCCGTAATGCAACCGGTGATGAACCGGTTGCCAAGTAAGGAGGTACCAACAATGGAAATCAAACCCCTTTCCCTTCGCCGCATTCTTTCGTTGGTTTTATCTGCGGTTTTGCTGATCACGGCCTTGGCTTTGCCGGTCAGCGCCGCTACAACGACACTAAGTAAGATCTCGGTCACCGGCACAGCCGATTACAAAATGGCCTTTGAAGCGTTGGATCTGGTGAATGCCGAACGCAAAAAACTGGGCAGACCGGCCTTAGTAATGGATAAAACCATGATGGAAGCGGCAATGCAACGTGCCGCCGAGTGTTCGATCAGTTATTCCCACACCCGCCCTGACGGTAGTGATTCACAGACTATATTGAACTGGCGCTACTCCTTCGGCGAAAACATCGCCGCCGGTCACACCTCTGCCAATGCTGTCATTGCCGATTGGATGAACTCTCCCGGCCACAAAGCCAACATTATGGATGAGTATTATTATGTCACTCAGCAGAGCAAACACCGGTATCAGACCATCGGCATCGGTGTATTCAAAGTCGGTGACACCTATTACTGGTGCCAACTGTTCAACGGCGCTGAGAAAACGGCAACCCCCACCCAGAAAAAAGCGGTTTCCGAAACCTTTACGTTTGAGGTGCAGAGCAGCCTGCTGAATCTGTCCTATACCCCCAAAAGCCTTGCTCTGGAGGGCGGAAAATCCGCCACCATTGAGGTATCCAACGCCAATACGAGTTTTTACTACGCCGCCACACCTCTGACCGCCAAGGGACTGACCTATTCCTCGTCCGACACGGCGGTGGCGACGGTTTCCGACGCCGGCAAAGTGACCGGTGTGGGCGCCGGCAGCGCCAAGATCACCGTCAAATGCCAGAACGGGCGCACTTTGTTCACCGTTCCCGTGACGGTCAAAAACGAAAAGGTGGATGCCTCTATCGCCACCACCAGCAAAGGCGTTAAGATCAGTTGGGGCAAGGTGACCGGTGCCACCGCCTACAAGGTATACAAGAGTCTCTACAAAAACGGCAAGTGGCAAAGTGCCACCCTGGCCAAAAGCACCACTTCCCTTTCCTATACCGACACCACTTTGAGTTCCGGCGAAAAGGCCAAATACACGGTCTATGCCTATGCCGGCAAAAAGGAGTTTGAGAGCCACGATTCGGTGACCGGGATGTATTTGGCCCAGCCCCAGACCAAGGTCACCACCCTCTCCACCGGCGCTAAGATCAGTTGGGATAAAGTGACCGGCGCCACCTCGTATAAGGTGTATCGCAGTACCTATTCCGGCGGTAAATGGTCGGATTACAAGATCTATACCAGCACCAAAAGCACCACCTATACCGACAAAAACGTCAAATCGGGGCAGAAGGTGCGCTATACCGTCTATGCCGTGTCCGGTTCGTATAAGAGCGCCGAAAAGGCCGGTGTTGCCACCCTGTATCTCTCCCAGCCCGCCGCCAAGGTTGCCAAGGCCACCAAAGGCGTCAAGGTCTCCTGGGGCAAGGTGACCGGTGCCACCTCTTATAAGGTGTACCGCAGCGTGTATAAAAACGGCAAATGGTCCGCCTATTCCGCTTATAAGAGCACCACGTCTACCTCTTATACCGACACCAAGGCAACCTCCGGCACGAAGGTGCGCTATACCGTCTATGCCGTGTCCGGTTCGTATAAGAGCGCCGAAAAGGCCGGTGTTGCCACCCTGTATCTCTCCCAGCCCGCCGCCAAGGTTGCCAAGGCCACCAAAGGCGTCAAGGTCTCCTGGGGCAAGGTGACCGGTGCCACCTCTTATAAGGTGTACCGCAGCGTGTATAAAAACGGCAAATGGTCCGCCTATACGGTCTGCACCTCCACTAAGAGCCTGTCCTATACCGACAAGACCATCCAGTCCGGGCAAAAGGTGCGCTATACCGTTTACGCTGTGTCCGGCAGTTATAAGAGCGCCGAAAAGACCGGCGTCAGTATCACTCGCTGATCAACACGATTCGGCATAATGCGACAAAAAGGAGCCATCCGCTTATTGCGGATGGCTCCTTTTCAGTTCTGCTTACGAACGATGCGGTATTCATCCCGCACCCGATAATAGGGGCACCGGGTACGCCCGGACAGCAAAAACCGCTCGTATTCGTCCATATCCAGATTCATCATACATTCATAGGTCTCGGTTTCCTCGTCGTAATCGAAGTAATCGCACTCCTCACACCGGATATCCTGCATACCCTCACCTCCTTATTTTCCCTGGAAATCACTCCTCATAGGAGAGATACTCTTTGGCAATATAAATGGGGCGGTGCTTACCCTGGATATAAATGCGGGCGATGTATTCACCGATGATGCCCAGCGTTATCAGTTGAAGACCGCCGATCAACAGAATCAGCACAATGATGGTGGGATAACCGTTGGGGAACTCCATACCGAAGGCATATTTCTGCACCACCACGATGACGGTATAAATGAGGGAGAAGAGCGCCATCAAACTGCCCACACCGGTAGCGATCTTCAGCGGGAACGTGGTGTAGGAGATGATCCCGTTGACAGCGTATTTCATCAAACTCCAAAAGGACCAAGCCGACTCACCGTGCTGACGCTCCTGCACCGTATAAGGGATAAAATGGGTGTTAAAGCCCACCCAAGAGAAAATACCCTTAGAGAAGCGGTGACACTCGGTCACATCCAGCAGGGACAGCGCCACCGTCCGCCGGAAGGTGCGGAAATCGCTGGCACCCTCGTGCAGACTGATCTCGCAGATGCGGTCCATCACCTGATAGAATTTATGCTTACACCACGTAATGAAACGGCCCTCAATGCGGTTTTCCTGATAGGCGGCAACACTGTCAAAATCCGGATTTTCATCCAAAAAAGTCACCATATCCATCACAATGTCCGGGCTTTGCTGCAGGTCTGCATCCAACAGGGTGACGTACTCCCCCACCGCCTTTTGCAGACCGGCATACATCGCCGATTCCTTGCCAAAATTCCGGGACAGATTGATGATCTTGACCGGGCATTTTTTCTCCGCATACAGGGTTTTTAACGCCTGCCAGGTGCCGTCCCGACTGCCGTCATTGACAAATATCAACTCATAGGTGTCCACCCGCCCGGCAAAAGCATTGATACAGGCCTCTTGCAAGGGGGCCACATTTTTCTCCTCATTAAAACAGGGGATCACAACGGATAATTTCATTTCGTTTCCCTCCTTAGGGTCCGTCTTCTTTCTTTTTGCGGAGCACAAAGAACGCCACGATACCCACCGGCACCGCCACGATCAGCACGCCGCCGGTCACCAGCAAAGCGATACCGACGGGACTAAGGATCCAGATGTTGGCCTCCTCTTCGGCCGGTGTTTCGTCCACCGTCTCGGTAACGGTGGTATCCGTCTCGGTCTCGGTCGGCACCGCCTCTGTGGAGACGGTGGCGTCTTCCGCATCGGAGATATCGGTTGAATCAACCATTCCGTCGGTGGTATCGGTCGCCTCCGGTGCCGCCGTTGGGCTATCGAGCCCCACCGTGCTGCCGGAGGTCCTCCCGGTGGTCTTGGTGGTCTGTCCCTCGCTCTTCGTGGTAACAGACGTGGTGGTGACCGTGGTGGCCTTGCCGCCGGCTTGAACGCTGCCGGTAGTGGACTTTTGGGTGGTGGACTGTGTTTTGACGATCACCGCACCGGTGCCCATGGTGGTGGTTACCGTGGTGGCGACCGTGGTGGTCATAGTTGAAAGATCCAGCATCGGCGTATCCACATACACGTCGTCGGTCGCCGTCACCTTTCGGGAGGAGGCGTACTCCCGGGTATCCGGGTCGGCGTGATACCCTTTCTCACTCCAATTCTCGTTCCAGACACCCTTGGATTTCAGATTGTGGATGCCGTATTTGCCGGTGTTGAGATTGATTTCCGCATCGTATCGAGTGATGATCACCTCATCGCCACGAATGCGGAACACGCTCATAGTCACCGTCGCATCGGCGGTTTCTTCGGTAGTGCTGTAATAACCGATAAACCCGGCGTTCATATAAGTAAAGTTCAAGGTATAGGTGGTATGCTCTTTCTTCGTACCCAGGCACACCTCCATCTGGTCACCTTTTTTGAAATACACCGCACTGCCGCCGATGAAATCGCCATAACCGCCGGAGTGGTCGTGACCATACAGGAAGATGATGTTAAGGCCCTTTTGACCAGCCTCGTTGAGCACATCCACCAGCAGGTCTCCGTGGACGGCACTGCCCTCTTTAAGGGTGCGGTTGCCCCAATGCAGGCCCACGTGGCTGAGAACGAAAATGGGCTTAGTCCAGCCGCTGTTCACCTTTTGATCCAGATATTGTTTCAGATTCGCAGCGGTTTCTTTAACAATGTCCCGGCTATAGGCATAATCGTACTGCAAATACTGGTCCTCGTGGATTACGTAAACACCGTATTTTCCGGAAGCAGGATCATTGTTTCCGGATTTGCTCAAACCGGCGGTGTCCTCCGGATCGTGGTTGCCCTGAACAAAGGTCATCTTGCTCCCGACGATGGGGGTGAACAATTTCTTCAGCACCGCCAAGCCGGCCGAACTTTGCCCTTGGTTGTCGTAATCGGGATTCAGGGCATAATCGCCGCAGAAAAAAGCACCGTCCGCCTTGGTGATGCCGTGCATCTCAAGAGTACTTAACACCTGCTCTATCCGGGCGGTGTTATGGGCGGACACCTGAAAATCCGAGCCGGCAAGCAGGATGGTTTCTTCCTCGGCGGCAGAAACCGAAGCCGCCGGCAGCAATGCCAGCAACAAGGTCAATGCCAATACCATTCCACAAATTCGTTTCATTATGATTCCTCCCGAATGCGACAGTATAATTAGTATACCATATTCCGACACAGGTTGCAACCGAGAAATAAAAGAAAAGACCCGCCCACCGGCAGGTCTTTGAGAATCATTCCGGGTCGTCGGGTTTTCTCTTGTCGGCGA
>CAYSRL010000019.1:10879-15007 GCA_964433515.1 uncultured Ruminococcus sp. | reverse complement strand
AGCACTAACAGCATAGGGGTCACCTCTCTCAAGAAAGTAAAACAGGCGCAGAGGGTATCTCTGCGCCTGTTCGGGTTACATTGGATTAGGCGCGGTCGGCGCTGCCCAGGATGTTGACGATCTTGTGCTTCACCACGGCGGTGATGTTGGCACGGCCATCGCCCAGATACTGGCGAGGATCGAAGTGAGTGGGCTCCTCAGCGAAGTGCTTGCGGATGCCGGCGGTCAGAGCCAGACGCAGGTCGGAGTCCACGTTGATCTTGCAGACGGCCATCTTGGCGGCCTCACGCAGCATATCCTCGGGGATGCCGATGGCGTCGGCCATCTGACCGCCGTACTGGTTGACGGTGGCCACATACTCCTGCATCACAGAAGAGGCGCCGTGCAGCACGATGGGGAAACCGGGCAGACGGTTCATCACGTCCTGCAGAATGTCAAAACGCAACTGGGGGTTCTGACCGGGCTTGAATTTGAAAGCGCCGTGGCTGGTGCCGATGGCGATGGCCAGAGAATCCACGCCGGTGCGGGTGACAAAATCCTCCACCTGCTCGGGGTCGGTGTAGTTGGCCTTGTCGGCCTCCACGCTGACCTCATCCTCGACGCCGGCCAACTGACCCAACTCACCCTCAACGGTGACACCGTGGGCGTGGGCATACTCCACGACCTTCTTGGTCAACTCCACGTTCTCCTCATAGGGCAGGTGGGAGCCGTCGATCATCACAGAGGTGAAACCGCCGTCGATGCACTCCTTGCACAATTCAAAACTGGAGCCATGGTCCAGGTGCAGGGCGATGGGCAGACCGGTCTCCTCAGCGGCGGTCTTGACCATGCTGTACAGATAGGCGTGACGGGCATACTTGCGGGCGCTGCCGGATACCTGCAGAATAACGGGGCTGTTCAGCTCCTTGCAGGCGTCAACGATACCCTGGATGATCTCCATGTTGTTGACGTTGAAAGCGCCGATGGCGTAACCGCCCTCATAAGCCTTTTTGAACATTTCTTTGGTGTTTACCAGTGCCATTGTTTGTTCCTCCTTGATGGTGATTTACTTTGATACACTTATTATAGTGCATTTTTTTCTTTAGGGCAATAGTTTTGTTAAAAAATTATCCACGCAGTTTTCATAAAAACTTATGCAAAATGACAGGTTTGGCCCACCGGCTTATTCGCCGTCGGCGGATTCGCCGGATTCGGCGGGGGCGGTGGTGGTGTCGGCGGCGGTCTCCACCGGGTTGTAGAAGGCGGCCAGCACCGCTTCATAGGCAGAGGCGCTGTCGGCATAGAATTCGTTGTGCTCGTCGCCGGTTACCGAGTGCCCGGTGATGGAGTGATAACTCGGGTCTTTCCAGTTGCTGCCGGAAAGGGTGCATCCCACCAGATAGGTCATTTTGGAGAGGGTGATGTCGGTGACGAGATAGGGAGAGGCGGTGTTGTAATATTTTGCCAGAAGACCGATGTCTTTTTGCAGGTTGCCGCCGGCCCGGCCGATAAAGGCGGAGAAGAATTGCTTAAACCGTTGCATACGGCGCAGGTTTGCCTGTGCGTCGGATTCCCGGTACCGCAGATAGGTGAGGGCGGTTTCTCCATCCAGAGTGATCTTCTCACCTTTTTCGATGAGGATAGACCCTGTTCGGGGGTGCGGTATGTCCTCCAGGGCGGTGACCGGCACACCGCCGACGGTGTCGGTCATGGCCTTGACGCCGTCCATATCGATGGCCACATAACTGTTGATGGGCACACCGTACAGCAAACGGCTGACGGAACGCACCACGTTTTCGCATCCCTCTTCGCCGTTGGCGGCATAGGCATAGGCCAGACAGAGTTGGGTCTTTTGCACGCCCAGATAGGTGCCGTCCACCGCATACTGATCCACTTCCACCATGGTTTCCCGGGATAGGGGGATGAGGTGGATGTCCCCGGTCTCGGTGTCCAGCGTGGCCAAAAACAGGGCGTCCGCCTGGCCGTTTTGTCCATAGACGCTCTCCTCTTGGATGTCGGTCTTGTCAACACCGATCACCAGCACGGCGGTGATGTTTTTGTTGTATTCATAGGCAACGCCGTTGTAGACCACCCGGTCACCGTCGTTGCTGTCCACCAGGGTTTCCGGCGGGTTGATGATGGGGTTTTCGGTGTTCAGCAGGTCTTTTTGTCCCTGCCGGTACATCCACCATAAGCCGCCTGCTGCAAGCAGTATCAGGAGCAACAGGATCAGCAAGATGATGAGGATCACCCGCTTTGCCCGGGAGCGTTTCGGCTTGGTTTCCTGGGTGGTGGCCTCGGTTTCCGTTTCGGTGGTGGCCTCGGTTTCCGTTTCGGCCGCAACCTCGATCTCGGTTTCCGGTTCCGGCCGGGTCTCCCGGTCAGTTTGTGGGTTGGTCATCGATCAAAACCCCCTCTACAAGATAACGTTCCCGACCGCTGGCGGTGCAGGTGCTCAGGGTGATGATGCGGTCCTCGGTGGATACCGAAACCCCTTCCCGCACCTGCTTGGTCATCGAGATCGGATTTAAGCATTGGGATAGAAAAGCATCGTACTCTTCCGGGTCAGAGAAGTTGAAGGAATTGAGAATGTGGCGGTCATCATACACAAAGGCCGAGAAGATCTGATAGGTAAGGATGTGCCCCGGCGTATAGACGTAAATGGTTTGGTTCTCGTCAAAAAAATCCTTGTCCCGGTATTTGTGCAGGGCGGCAAACATAGACCCGTTTTTCATATTGTGGCCATAGAGCACCGTGTTGGGGTTGGTAAAATCCGCCCGGTTGATCTGCTGGATATAGATGCTGCCGTTCCGGTCCGACTGGCGGTCGGGGCCGTGATCCAGATAGAAGTTTTCCGGCACGTCGTTACCGCTTTGCAAAATGGGATAATCGATGACGGTACCGGGGATCTGTATCCAGGCGACGATATGGGGATTTTCCGCCTGTTTGGCGGCAAAATCAATGGGATTATCCGGCAGCACCGCTTCGGTGGTGGTGCCGGCAGAGGGCTCGGTGGTCTGGCTGTTGTCCGGAGAGGGCACGATGGGATCGTTCACCGGCAGGCATTGCCGGATAAGCAACAACAGAGCCAGCAGGAAGAGGATCAAGCACAGGATCAGCACCGTTTTCCATACCCGACGGCGGGGTGTGTTGTCAGACACAGGGGTCACTCCTTTCCACTATACTTCCCTATTATAGAAGAAAAGGGAGAAATCGTCAAGAGGAGACTGCCGGAAGAAAGGAACATAAAAAAGCACGGCGATGCAGCGCATCGCCGTGCTTTACGTTCGGGGAATTATTTCGCCAACTGCTTTTTGGCAACGGTGGCACCGGCCAGAGCCAGGATCATCACAGCGCCGAGAGCGTATACGAGAGAGTCGCCGGTCTGGGGCGAGGTGGGCTCGTCGTTGCTGATCTCAAACTGGGTGGTGATACCGTCGTAGTTACCGGTGATGATGATGTTGGCCAGGGGGATGAGGGTCAGAGGAGAAGAAGTCATCGTGCCGGACACAATGGTGTAATCCTCACCTTCGACAGCGTTGGTGCCGTCGGCCTTATAGATCATCCACTTGTTGAAAGTGCCCATATCGGGGTCGGCGGTCAGGGTGATGCTCTCACCGACAGCCACCTTGTTGATCTGGGTGTCGGCGCCCTGGCCGTTGATAACGTATACCTTGTAATAGCTGACGCCTTCGGGACTGGAAACGGCTGCGAAAGCGGTCACGGACAGACTCATAACCAAAACCACAGCCAAAATCACTGCGAATACTTTTTTCATAATAGTAGCAACCTCCGTTTTCTACATACTAGTACAGATAATATACCACACATTTTTTTACTTGTAAACACTTTTTTTGAAAAATTTTTACAAAGTAAGGTGTACCGGCACTTATTTCTCTTTCTCCCACGGAATAATACATAGCACCTCCGCTGCACGGCGTCTTACGGCGGTGCTTATCCAAAAGGCGGTGCCGCCGTGCCTGAATTGCCCCGGTGTGGCAATTCCCTTACTTCTGCAAAGAGGTGCCCCCGTATATACGCTGGCTGAAGTTACTACCGGTGCTTACTTTTCTTTCTCCCACGGAATAATACACAGCACCTCTGCTAGGGGTTCACTCATCCAGATGGAGGGGGTCACCCGGAGGGTGA
>CAYSRL010000019.1:0-10779 GCA_964433515.1 uncultured Ruminococcus sp. | reverse complement strand
AGCACCTCTGCTAGGGGTTCACTCATCCAGATGGAGGGGGTCACCCGGAGGGTGAATCCCTGTCCCGCCGACGCCAGGCACTCCTTGGGATCCAGCCGGGGCAGACCGTAGAGTTGCATCAGCATGGTGATGACCCCGCCGTGGGTGCAGATGACCGCCTCGGTGTCCCCGGCGTGGATGAGGTCATTCACCACACCCTCAAAGGCCGTGCATACCCGGGTGCGGAACTGTTCGCTGTCTTCGCCGCCGGGGATGGTCTTGTCGGTGCCCTCCATCCACCGGAGAAACCGGGGATCGTTTTTGAGATCCCGGATGCTTTTCCCTTCCCATTGGCCGAAATCCACCTCCGCCAGACCGTCCACGGTCTCCGGCTGACAGCCGGGATACAGCACCTCCAGGGTCTGTTTGCACCGCATCAGGGGGCTGGAGAAAAACCGCAGCCCGCCGGGATATTGGTATGTTTCTTTGAGGGCTAGCAGCGCCGCCAACCCTTCCGGGGAAAGGGGCAGGTCGGTGCGGCCGATATACCGGCCGTCCTGGTTGGCCTCGGTGATGCCGTGGCGGATGAGATGGATCTTGTAAGTCTTCATAGGTTACTCCTTGTTGAAAAAATGAAAATATTTGCTAAAAATTCAACTATCTGTAAAATTATTCTTGACACAGAGCCACCGGATGGGGTAGAATAGCCAATGCACCCTCTTTCTGGGATGGGTGCTATTTTTGACAGGAGGTGCCACGTATGAACGCTGCTTTTCCCCGGATGATGACCTTGCTGCGCAAAGAGCGTGGCATCAGCCAAAAACAGGCCGCCGCCGACCTGCATATTTCCCAGGCGTTGCTCTCGCATTACGAAAAGGGCATCCGGGAATGCGGTCTGGACTTTGTGGTGGCCGCCGCCGATTATTACGGTGTGTCCTGCGATTACCTGTTGGGGCGCACGGCGGATAAGTCCGGCACGATGATTGCGGTGGAAGAGATCCCGGATACCGACCCCAACGTGCGGGACAACCGGATGACCGCCGCCGGTGTGTTGCCGGTGCTGAACAAGAAATTGGTTATCAACTCTCTGCACATTCTGTTTGATGTGTTGCAGAAATGCAACGATAAGGCGCTGACCGCACAGGTGTCGGACGCCCTCATCCAGACCACCTATCTGGTGTTCCGCCAGATGTATTCCGCCAACCCCAAAAACCCTCGGGCGATGTTCTCGGTAGAGGATTATCTCTATCAGACCGCTTCGGTGGGGGCGGTGGCCCGGTCGGTGGCAGAAACGGGGCATCTGTCCCGCCGCTTGGCAACCGAGGGACGGTTGCCGGAGGTGTTGCCGGATGACCTGCAAAAGCAGTATCCCCAGTTTGCCTCATCTCTGCTGAATCTGTTGCACACAGCCGAGAAAAATCTAAGTGAATAAACACCAAAGGCGGTGAAGCGTTGGCTTCACCGCCTTTTATTATACTGGGTTCTTTTGGGAATTGCAAGGGGCAAAAGGATCACATCGCCAAATAGAGCAGTGCCAGCAACAGTTCTTGCCGGCACCCGCATTTAAACAGCAACAGCGCCAGCCCCAACAACAGCCATTGGTCGTCCTGCAACCGGACGGACACCGGAGGTTCCGGGTGGTCGCAGACCGGCTCGGGTGCCCGCCGATACAGGCTGGGTGGTTCCTGATGGGATTCAAACACCCGGCGGGAGTGTTCCTGCATTTGCCGTACCCGGTGGGCGGCCTGCCGTTGCATCTGCATCAGGTCATCCGCCATCGCTGTTCCCTCCTGTTCCGTTTAGGATGCCCTGCTCCTGCAACAGGGGGAGCAGGTGAGCCAGTTTTAAAAGGCGCACCGCCTCGTCCAGCCGCTGGGCCCGTTGCCCGTGGAGATAGGGGCGCAGGGCGTGGAGCAGCCGGGTGTCCTCGGTATCCTGTCCGGCACCGGACAAGAGGGGCATCAGCCGGCTGAGGCCGGCCAGATCCGGCATAGCCGGCGGGGGCTGTGGGGCGGGCGGCTCCGGTGCGCTGTCCCCGCCGGCTCCGAGGGCGGTCATCGCCGCTTGGATCTTCGCCAACCCCTCCGGGTCGGATAACAGCCGGTTGAGTTTCTCATTTAGGTCGTCCACGGCGCACCCCCTAATCCAGCAGTTGGCTCAATAATTTCCGCACCGCCGGGTCCTCCAGCAGGGCGGTGAGTTTGTCCCGGTCTCCCAACAGATTTTGCGCCTCCGGGGGCAGGGCGGCGGACAGACCTTTGAGCCCCTCTTTTTCAAAGGTCTCTTTCAGTTTGTCGGTGGGTGTGCCCAGCCGTCCGGCGGCAAGGGCCAGCAGTTGTTCCCTCTGCTCAGGGGTCAGTGGGGATGGATTCATTTTTGGTTGCCTCCTTTCGGGATGTGTGCTATACTGTATGTGTGAGCAACCGAAATTATGCGAAAGGAGGGTGCGGTATGCGGGTGTTGGTGGTGTCGGACATCCACGGAAAAAGCCATCTCTTGCGGGAGGCGATCGAGGCACAGCCCACCGCCCGGGATGTGATCTTTCTGGGCGACGGACTGCGGCAGGTGGAGGACGTGATGGATCTCTACCCCGACCGCACCTTTTACGCCGTTCCCGGCAACTGCGATTTTGGTGCCGACCGCATCCCCATCCGGCAGGAGACCTTGGGGGGCAAGCGGTTTTATTTCACCCACGGCCATCTCCACGATGTGAAATACACCCTCTACCGGCTGGATCTGGCGGCCCGTGAGGCGGGGGCGGACATCGCCCTGTTCGGGCATACCCACACGCCTTATGAGGAGTACGCCGACGGGCTGTATCTGTTTAACCCCGGCAGTCTGGGTCACGGTTATACCTATGGTTACGTGGACGTTGTGGGCGGCGGCATCCGCACCGCCGTGGTGAAATTGCGATAGATCAACAGAGCCTGGGCAACCGTTGGTTGCCCAGGCTCTGATCTTTTTATTCAAACAAGGGTGCCGTGCGATAGGTCTCTCCCAACAGGGTCTTCCAATAGAAGGTGCCCTCTTTAAGTAGCAGATAACTGTGGGGGCTGTCCTCTTTGGGTATGGAGACCGAGCCGGGGTTGAGCAGCCACCACCCGCCGGGGGTGTGCTGGCACACCGGCACGTGGGTGTGCCCCTGCAACACGATATCTCCCGCCTGCACCGGCGGCGGATTCTGGCTGTCGTAGAGGTGGCCGTGGGTGAGAAACAGGAGTTGCCGGTCCACCGTCACCACCTGATAGTCCGCCATCAGGGGAAAATCCAGCACCATCTGGTCCACCTCGGCGTCGCAGTTGCCCCGCACGCAGGTGATCTTATCCGCCAAGGGGTTCAGCATCTCGATGACCTTTTTGGGGTCATACCCCAGGGGCAGGGCGTTGCGGGGGCCGTGATAGAGAATATCCCCCAACAACAGCAGGCGGTCAGCCCCCTCCCGGCGAAAGGCATCCACCAGTTCTTCGGTGTAATAGGCCGACCCGTGCAGGTCAGAGGCGATCAGATAAATCGGATGGGACACAGAAATTCCTCCTTTTATAAAAGCGTATGCCTACAGTATACTCCACCTTGCTGAAAAAAGCAAGTTACCAAAAATCCCTTGCCAACCAATACAAAACCGGGTATAATAATAAGATACTCAAATTGGCGGAAGGAGGCAGAAAAATGGCGCTTTACTCTCTCAAAAAGATCAGCCTGTTGGCGGACAGCCGCCAGACCTATTTGCGGGGTGTGGGCGGTTACAACGCCGGCTGGGTCAAGGGGATGAGCGTGAGTCCCGACCCGCTGTATGCCCAGCGGGTCACCGCCCGGGTGGAGGAGCCCTCTACCGCCTATCAGGTGGAGGTTTGCTTTGATGCCGCCGGCGAGGTGGGGCGGATGGCCTGCGGGTGCAGTCGCTATCGGGTCAATCACCGGGCCTGCAAACACATTGTGGCGATGCTGGTGTATAAGTATTATCGGGATATGACCCAGACCCAGGACGCCCCGGCATCTGCCGTGGCTGCCGCCACCTCTCCGGCGGCACAACTGCTGATCGACCGGTATCTGTCCGCCCAGCGTGTCCGGCTGACCGTGGCGGAGGAAACCGCCGCCGGGGTGACCCTCACCCCCACGTTGCATCTGACCGGCGGCCGTCCCGGCCTTACGTTTACCGTCGGGCGGGAAAAACCCTATCAGGTGAAGAATTTGCGCCGGTTTGCGGAGTGGATGGAACAGGGGGAAACGGTGGAATACGGGCGGGAACTGACCCTGATCCACCACCGCCACAGTTTTGTGCCGGAGAGCCGCCCGCTGCTTAATTTTCTGCTGACCGAGGTGGCGGATGCCGCCGCCCAGCCGGGGGTCGTTCCCACCGGCGGGGTGGGGGAACTGCCCTTGACCGGTGGCTCTTTGGATCGTTTTTTTGCCTTGATGCAGGGCCAGACCCTCACCCTTTTTGCCCCGGATGGAGAGCGGCGGGTGACCCTCACCGAGGGCTATCCCACCCTCACCGTCACGGTGGAACGGCAGGGGGATGGGGTGCGCCTGTATGGGGACGAGGCGATGCCGGTGGGGGATGGCCGGGTGCTGTATCTCCTCTATCGGGGCAAACTCTATCGCACCGGCTCGGACTATACCCGCCGGATGGGGGACTGGGTACGCACCATCTACCGGTATCGGAATGGCCTGTTTCTTTCTTCCGACCGGCTTTCCCAGTTTTGTTCCGGGGTGTTGACGGCGATGCGCCCCTATGTGGCTTTGCAGGGGGATACGGAGGCGCTGGACACCCATACCCCTGCGGAATTGGACACCGAGGTGTATCTTGACCGGTTGCCGGACGGCACCATCACCGCCAGGGTGACGTTTGGCTATGGCGGTCGCCAGGCGCCTTATGACGGCACCCCTGCCGGATGGCAAAACCCTCTGGCGGAGTTGCCGGTGCGGTTGGTGCTGGATCATTATTTTACTGGACGGCTGGGCGAGGATACCCTCACCGCCCGGTTTGAGGAGGAGGTCTGGTACGATTTCCTCACCCGGGGCGTGCCCCGGTTAGAGCAGTTGGCCCGGGTGGGCGTTTCCCCCGCCTTCGGACGGTCCGGGTTGGCGCCTGCCCCGGTGGTGGGGCTGGGGGTCAGTCTGGTGAACGACCTGATCGAGATGACGGTGGATCTGGGTGATCTGGATCCGGCGGAGTTGGCCGGCATCCTCACCGGTTATCGGGAGCGCCGTCCCTATCACCGTTTGCGGGATGGGCGGCTTCTCTCTCTGTCCGACGGACGCTTGGCGGATTTGGCAGAACTGGCAGAGGGGATGTCCCTCTCCGCCAAAGACCTGGCCAAGGGTCGGGTGCAGTTGCCCCGTTACCGGGCGCTGTATCTGGACGGCGTTCTGCGGCGGCAGGGCTTTTCTGCCGAGAGAGAACGCCTGTTTGAACAACTGGTGGAGCGGCACCGCCGGGCGGTGGAGGCCCGGTATGAGGTGCCGGAGAGCCTCCAGCCCATACTCCGTGGCTATCAGCGGGCGGGTTATCGCTGGCTGCGGGCGATGGAGGAGATGGGTTTTGGCGGTATTCTGGCGGACGAGATGGGTCTGGGCAAAACGGTGCAGATGATCGCCCTGATGCTGGCCGCCAAGGAGCGGGGGGTCACCGCCCCATCGCTGGTGGTGTGTCCCACCTCGGTGGTGCTGGGCTGGGAGCGGGAATTGGCCCGCTTTGCCCCGGATCTATCGGTCATCTGCATCATCGGGGACGCCGCCGAGCGTCGCCGCCGGTTGGAAACGGTGGGGGACTATGACGTGGTGGTCACCTCTTACGACATTCTCAAGCGGGATATCGCTTTGTATGAGGATCTCTCTTTCCATTATCACGTGCTGGACGAGGCCCAGTATATCAAAAACAGCGCCACCCAAAACGCCCGGGCGGTGAAATCCGTCCGTTCCCTCCAACGGTTTGCCCTCACCGGCACCCCGGTGGAGAACCGGTTGGGGGAATTGTGGAGCATTTTCGATTTCCTGATGCCGGGATTTTTGTATTCCCACCAAAAGTTCCGCAGCCGGTTTGAGATGCCGATCATACGGCAGGAGGACAACCGGGTGTTGCGCCGGTTGGGTGAGTTGGTGTCCCCCTTTATCCTGCGGCGTCTGAAACAGCAGGTGCTCACCGAATTGCCCCCCAAGACGGAGCGGGTGTTGCCGGCGGATATGGAGCGGGCGCAACGGCAGGTGTATCTGTCTGCTATTGCGGATCTGCGCCACCGTCTGTCCGGATCGGGGAAACTCACCGGACATCAGCGTATGACGGTGCTCACCCACCTGACCCGCCTGCGGCAGATCTGTTGTGATCCCCGGCTGTGTTGCGAGGGCTATACCGGCCAAAGCGGAAAATTGGACGCCTGCGTGGAATTGCTCCGTGAGGCCACCGTCTCCGGTCACAAGGTGTTGCTGTTCTCCCAGTTCACCTCCATGCTGGCGCTGATCAAAGAGCGGTTGGAAACCGAGGGGATCTCCCATTACGTCCTCCAGGGCTCCACGCCGAAAGAGGAGCGGGCCCGGTTGGTGGACGCTTTTAACACCGACAACACCCCGGTGTTCCTCATTTCTCTGAAAGCGGGCGGTGTGGGACTGAATCTCACCGGGGCGGATATGGTGATCCATTACGATCCCTGGTGGAATCTGGCGGTGGAGAACCAGGCCACCGACCGGGCCCACCGCATCGGGCAGAAAAACCCGGTGCAGGTGGTACGGCTGATCGCCCGGGACACCATCGAGGAGAAAATACTGGCGATGCAGGAAAGCAAATGGCTGCTGGCAGAGCAGGTGGTGGGGAATAAGACCCCTTCGGTCACCGACCTGACGGTGGAAGAATTGCTGGAACTGCTGGAATAAAGCAAAAGAACCGATGCGGTATCACCGCATCGGTTCTTTTTCAGGCTGTATACACCGTTTTTCCCTCCACCACCGTGGCGGTGACGGCAAACTCCGGGTTCACCATCACGATGTCCGCCTCCTTGCCCGGTTCCAGCGACCCTTTCCGGTTCGCTATCCCCAGCACCCCCGCAGGGTTTAGAGAGGCGCAGTTGACGCACTCCCACAGAGGGATGCCGGTGGCCTTATAGACGTTCTGCACCCCTTGTAAGAGGGTCAGCACACTGCCGGCGATGGTGCCGTCGGTGCGCCGGCATAGGCTTCCGTCGGACACCACCGGCGCACCGCCCAGGGTGTATTCCCCCGGGGGCAGACCGCCGGCGGCCAGACAGTCGGTGACAAAGCAGAGTTTCCGCCCTTTGATCTTCCAGACCGGCTCATACAGTGCCGGGTGGACGTGGTGGCCGTCCACGATCAGTTCGCAGGAGACGGCGCTGTTCAGAGCCGCCCCTATTGTCCCCGGTTCCCGGTGGTGGAGGGGGCTCATTCCATTAAACAGGTGGGTGACGTGGGTGGCACCCGCCCGGATGGCGGCAAGGGCGGTGCGGTGATCGGCGGCGGTGTGCCCGATCGCCGTCCGTATCCCGGCGGCGGTGAGTTTCTCCACCGCTTCGGCGGCTCCCGGCAGTTCCGGGGCAACGGTAGCCAGCCGGATCACGTCGGCATAGGCGGTCATCAGCGCCGGATGCGGCGCCGCCGCAAAGGCGGGGTCTTGTGCCCCGCATTTTTCACGGCTGATAAAGGGTCCCTCGGCGTGGACGCCCAGCAGAGAGGGGCATTGGCTCATTGCCGCCCGGCAATTCTCCCAAGCCTTTTTCAGGGCGGGGGTGTCCACCGTCATGGTGGTGGCGAGAAAGCCGGTGACCCCCGCTTTGTGCAGTTCCCGGCTCATCCGGAGGAGTGCCTCCGGGTCGGCGTTGCTGACATCCACCCCGGCATAGCCGTGGATGTGCAGGTCGATGAGCCCCGGCAGTACATACCCGCCTTTGGCATCCAAGAGGGCGGCATCGGCGGGGATCTCCTCCACCGGCACCAGTCCCGCAATGCGGCGGGAATAGACCAGAGCCTGTCCCTCTGCCACCCGGTCGGGCAACACGATTTTGCCGTTTACGATGGCGTGCATAAACTCCCTCCTTTTCTACTGCTTCTATCATAGGCTTTCCTTGGCCGTCTGTCAAGGATGCGCCGTTTTTTTGGCCCGGTGGTACGGAATCGCTGTGTTGAAATGGTCATATTTTCCTCAAAACGGCGAAAAAATCTATCCGATTTATGAAAAAAAGACTAGGAAAATGCCGCCGATGGCTATATAATAGAGATAGTTGCCAATAGGACAGACCGATTTCAGAAAGGGGTTATTGCTATGAAAACATTTCCGATCGCTATGCAGGTGTATTCCGTCCGGGATGCCGCCGAGGCGGACTTTGTGCAGTGTATGAAGGATCTGAAACAGATGGGTTATGACGGCGTGGAGTTGGCCGGCACTTATGGGATGACCGCCGTGCAGATCAAAGAGATCCTGGACGAGGTGGGGCTGACCCTGGTCAGCGCCCACGTGGGTGCGGACTTGATGTGGGACGATGCGCTGATGGCGGACTATGCCGCCACCGGGATGACATACATCGCCGTTCCCTGGTTTCACAAGCCCACCGATCCCGCATTTTTGGCGGACAACATCGAAAAACTGCGGGTGTTGGGCGAGCGGTGCCGGTCTTTCGGCCTGCAACTGGGCTACCACAACCACGATTTCGAGCTGGCGGAGGTTCCCGGCGACGGGCGGTGTGCCCTGGAGGCGTATTACGAGGAGATCCCCGCCGACCTGCTGAAGACCCAGTTGGATCTGTGCTGGGTCAAGGTGGGGGGCAAGGATCCGGTGGAGTTTCTTCGCCGGTTCCCCGGTCGTGCCCCCACGGTGCATATTAAGGATTATGCCGGCGGCAAAACGGATAAAATGTACGCCCTCATCGACTGTGACGATGCAGAGGCTTCTCAGGCGGCCACCGAGTTCCAGTTGCGTCCCGTGGGTTACGGCTGTCAGGATATAAAGGGTCTGCTGGAGGCCGCCGAGGCGGTGGGCACCCAGTGGATCATCGTGGAGCAGGACGAGCCCTCTATGGGTCTGAGCCGGATGGCGTGTGCCGAAAAGAGCATCCGCTATCTGAAATCCATTATGGAATAAGGGGGAAAACGACTATGGCGGACATTCAAGACCGTTTTAAAGAGAACCAGGACGTTGCGGTGATCGACACCGCCCAAAAGGTGCGGGTGGGCATCATCGGTGCCGGCTGGATCGCCGAGGCTCACATCGATATGTATCATAAAATGCCGGATGTGGAGATCGTGGCGGTGGCGGATCTGATCCCCGGCAAGGCTGAGAAACTGTGTCAGCAGTTTGGCGTGGAGGGGGTACGCTATTACCTGAGCGGCCACGAGATGCTGGAGGCGGAAGAGTTGGATGCGGTCAGCGTCTGCACCTACAACACCCAGCACGCTCCCTGCACCATTGATGCCTTGGAGCACGGCTGTCACGTGCTGTTGGAAAAGCCCTTTACCGTCACGCTGGATGAGGCTGTCCAGGTGATGCGGGCGGAGAAAAAGAGCGGCAAGATCGTGTCTTTGGGCTTCCAGCCCCGTATGGCCACCAATATGCAGATGATCAAGAAGATCGTGGATTCCGGCGAGTTGGGCAAGGTGTATTACCTGCAGGCCGGCGGCGGACGCCGCAACGGCATTCCCACCCCCTACGGCACCACCTTTATTGAGAAGGAAACCGGCGGCATCGGCGCCATCGGCGACATCGGCACCTATTCTCTGGATATGCTTTTGCACGCCGTGGGCGACCCCAAGCCCCTCACCGTCACCGGCTATACCTCGGATTTCTTCGGCAAACGCCCGGACTCCTATCCCTGGCACCCGGAATATGCCGAAAAGTTCGGTGTGGATGATTTTGCCGCCGGCTTCGTCCGGTTGGAGGGCGGCATCATTTTGGACTTCCGCATTTCGTGGGCGATGCATCTGGATTCCTGCGGCGACGCTCTGATTTTGGGCACCGAGGGCGCCTTGCGCATCCCCTCCACCGAGTGCTGGAACGGCGATTTCCCCAGCCCGTTGAAGGTGTATAAGAAGGTGGCGGGTCAGGAGATCTGCTATGAGGTGCCCCGGGACGACAGCGACTCCTTCGGCAAGATGTTTATGGGCAAGGTGCGCTCCTTCATCGATGCGGTGAAGAATGGCTGGCCTGCTCCGGTGCCCACCTCCCAGATCGTCTACAACCAGGCCATCATCGACGGCATCGTGCGCTCCAACCGGTTGGGCCACGAGATCGAGATCGACATCCCGGAAATCTAACAAACCGAAAGCGGGTGCGGTATGCCCGCCCCGGCTTGTAAACGAAAACCCTAGCCAGAGAGCCACTTTGTAAAGGAGTGTATCTCTGGCTAGGGTTATGTATTTTGCAATTCATTTTGCGGATATACGCATTACCGGTCGCCTTGGTTTACGGCCGTCTGGGCATAGCGGACCGTTTCCATGGCGTCCTTGGCATAGTTGTCAGCGCCGATCTTATCCGCATATTCTTTGGTTAAAACCGCACCGCCCACCACGATCTTGCACCAGGGCGCTTTTTCCCGCAGTTGCCGGATGGTCTCCTCCATCGCAGGAACCGTGGTGGTCATAAGGGCGCTTAAACCTACCAGCGGTGCGTGGAGGTCTATAACCTTTTGGACAATTACCTCGGGCGGTACGTCCTTGCCCAGATCCACCACGTCAAAGCCGTAGTTTTCCAGCAAAAGTTTTACGATGTTTTTGCCGATGTCGTGGATGTCGCCGTGAACCGTAGCGAGGACAAAAAGGCCCTTGGCCGCCGTGGTTTCCTTGCCGGACATAAAGGCTTTGATC
>CAYSRL010000018.1:0-15285 GCA_964433515.1 uncultured Ruminococcus sp. | reverse complement strand
GGCACCGATCTCGAAGTCGCCGTTGTAGATATAGCCGTCGTAGGAGGCGGACTTCTTCTCCACAAAGGTGATGGAGTCGATGTATACATTCTCGGCCTTGGTGGCGTCAGCGGCGGAACTGCCGCCAATACCGCTGAAGTTCAGTTTAATGGCGCTGTCGCCGGCGGCGGTGACGGTAGTGGTCAACTGAGTCCACTCGCCCACGGGGGACGTATAGGACTTGTTCAGATACTTAGTGCCGGACTGAACGCCTATTAACTGGAGGGTAAAGCCGTTGGTGTTGATCTTGTACCAGAAGGACAGTTCATAACTCTTACCGTCGGTGACAGGCAGACTCTGGTTGAGCAAACCGCCCCAGCTGCCGTTACCGATGATGTTGGCGCCGTAACTGCCCTCATAGGCGGCGTCGGTGGAGATGGTGGTGGATTGCCACTTCTCCCAACTGGACAGATCGCCGCTCTCAAAGTCGCCGTTGCTGATGAGCGGAGCCACGGTGATCGAGACGTCGTCCACATAGGCGATCTCAGCAGAACCGGTGCCGGCGCCGCAGATGTTGAGACACAAACTGTTGGTGGTGGGGGAGACCACGTAACTCAGCTGAGTCCATTCACCGTAATTGGCGAGAGAGCACCAGCTGCTGGCAACGGTAGTGCCGTCAGCGCCGCCATCCACGACCTGGACGTTGACACCGACTTGCACCACCTTCAGCCACAGCTTGACGGTGTAGTTTTTGCCGATGACCACATCCACGGTCTGCTGCAGCAGAGAACCGTAGGAACCGACACCCTGCAGATAGGCACCGTAACTGCCGGTCAAAGCGGCCTCGGAGTTAACGGTGGAGGACTGATACTTATTCCAACCGGTGGTGTCGCCGGTCTCGAAGGTGCCGTTGACGATCAGGTTGCCCTCCACGTCCGAGGCGTCGGGGTTGTCCGTTTCGTCGTCATCGCCGCCATCTTCCGCCTCAGGCTCCATTTTACCGTCGGCACGGACCAGAGTCACGTCGTCGAAATAGTACTGGCCGGCATCGGCACGGTAGTTGGAGAATATGATGTTGGGAGCGGTGTTATTGCCGCTGTTGAAGGGAATGGTGACGGTGATCCAGGTGTTGTAGGCGGTGGTCGCCACACAGGTAAAGCGCACACGGGTGCTGGAACTGCTGTCCACCGTCTTGACCTCCATCGGACTGCAGGTCACGCTGGAGGTGCTGTAGGTGACGCTGGTGTCGCCCAGCGTGACCCAGAAGCCGGGACTGGTGCTGCTGGCGGCATAGGTGTACACCTTAAACGACAGAATATAGTCGGTGCTGGCGCTCATCGAGACACCCTGCTGGAACATATGGGTCTGAGAGGCAGTCTCGTTGGTCTGCATCACCTTGCTCTGGCCGGCGCCGGTGGGATCGTCCACCACTTCAATGGTGTCCACCAGTTTGGTCCAGTATTCGTCGCCCAACTCGAAGTCGCCGTTGGTCAGCATATTGTAGCCTTCGGGGGCATCGGTGAGTTCGGACTCATCGCCGCCCTCGGTGCCGTCGTCGCCGTCGTCACCGCTATCGCCGCCGTCATCGGGACCGATGAGGGTGATGTCGTCGAAATAATAGAAACCGGCATCGGCACGGTAGTTGGAGAAGATGATGGCGGTGGAACTGGCGTTGTCACCGCTGTTAAAGGGGATCTCCACGTCAATCCAGGTTCCCACGTTGGTGTTTACGTTCAGACGCACACGGGTGCTGGAAGAACTGTCAACCGTTGCGGCCGTTATGCCCACCACGTCAGAGGTGCTGTAGGTGATGGAGGTATCGCCCAGGGTTACCCAAAAGGCGGCCTTGGCGGTGGAGTCGGCATAGCAGTACACCTTAAACTTCAGAGTATAATCGGTGTTTGCCGTCATGTTGATAGCCTGCTGGAACATATGCACTTTTCCGTTGCAGGTGGTGGGAGCATTGGTTTGCATAACCATGCCCTGACCGGAACTGGTGGGATCATCCACCACGGTCATAATGTCGGTTTCGGTGGTGTGCAGGGTCCAGTTGGATTCGCCTGCTTCGAAGTCACCGTTGTAGAAATAGCCGTCATAGCTTACGTCAGCGGCACTGACCAGAGCAGACAGCGGAAGCGCTGTGCATAGCATCAGCACGGACAACAGCACAGCAAGGGATTTGCGAAATTGCTTCATAACATTTCCTCCTTATTGATTTTTTGGGCGAGCGGGATCCCCCATCCCACTCAAAATTTCGCCACCTTTATTGTATACCATCTGTAGCGAAACGAAAAGGGACAAAAAATCAAAAAACAGACACAAAACGAAATTTTATATGCCACAAAACCGCAAAAAATAAGCACAAAAAGAAAGTTAATTCTTGACAAGGTAGGGTTGGGCAGTATAGTATAGGTATAGAAGTAAAAAAAACGAGTTTTGGCAGGTGAGAGTATGTACGTATATCGTGGAGATTTGGCCAACACAGTGGATGCTTTGGTGGATATGACCAAGCCGTTGCTGATCACCTCGGCGGGCAATATCCGTCCCCGAAGTACGAAGGAGTTCTTTACCACCCGCCCGGAGGGAAGAGAAGACTATCAACTCATTTATGTGGCGGACGGTTGCGCCCACTTTGATTATAAAGGCGATGAGCGGGTGGTGGAAAAGGGCCATATGGTGCTCTTTTATCCCGGTGAGCCGCAGGAATACATTGTGTACTCCAAGGAGAAGGCAGAGTTTTACTGGGTGCATTTCACCGGCTACGACGTGGAGCGTCTGCTGACCGAGTGGGGGATACCCCGGGATCGGCGTGTGTTCTGGGTGGGGATCGCCTCAGACTACCGTTGGTTGTTCTACCAGATGATCCGGGAACTGCAGAGCCGTCACGCCCACTATGAGGAACTCACGTGTATGAATTTGCGCCACCTGTTTTTGCTGATCCATCGTCATTTGGTTGGTGCGGAGGATAGCACCACCGGTTTCCACGGCGAGGTGATACAGGCGCTGACCTGGTTTGAGCGCCATTGGCGGGACGATATTTCTATTGAGGAATATGCCGCCCGTAACCGGATGTCTGCCTGCTGGTTCCGGCAAAAGTTCAAGCAGTATACCGGCGTCACCCCGATGCAGCACATCATCTCCCTGCGTATCACCAATGCCATGAATCTGATGGAGAATACCGACTACAACATCACCCAGATTTCCGAGGCGGTGGGTTATGACAACCCGGCTTATTTCCGGCGCCTGTTTCACAAGCACACTGGTATGTCCCCCACGCAATACAAAAAACAGATCCGAAAAAAATAACCCCAAAAGAAGACCCCCTGCAACGGAGTTTCCGTTGCAGGGGGTTTGTTAGGTTTTGTTACCGCACAGGCGGATTAGCCGGTGTACTCCTCGTCAGAGGTGGCGGTGACAATACGCTGAGGACCGTACACATCCTCGTTGACGGGGATGGACTCCAGGTAGGTGTTGGGGATGTGAGCCACGCCCTTCGCCTTCAGGTTGTGATAGCCGCTGGCATCATAACGGGTGATGATGACGGAGCCGTCAGCCTGGATGCGGAAGGTGGTCATGGTCAGGGTGGCATCCATACCGGTGCCGTGATCGACATAATAGCCCACGTAACCGGAGTTCATATAGGTGAACTTCAGTTCAACTTCCTGAGACTCCTTATAGTTCTCGGGGTTGGCGATCAGCATCGTGTCGCCCTTGGCCAGATAGATGGAAGAACCGCCCACATAGGAGTCATAGTCGCCGGAGTGGTTGTGGCCGAACAGGAAGATGATGTTAAAGCCGTTCTCGCCGCCATAGTTCAGCGACTCCACGATGTACTGAGCGTTCTCGCCAGCACCGTAGTCGCTGATGGTACGCCAGTTGTAGTGCAGCGGCACGTGAGTCACGACGAAGATGGGCTTATTGCGATCCCAGCCGCTTTCGATCTTCTCGTCGAAGTAGGCCTTCAGGTCGGCGGCAACGTCATTATCGCTGGTGCCGCCAAACTGGCCGTAGTCTTCCTCGTGGAAGATGAACACGCCATAGGTGCCGTTCAGCGGGTCGTTGTTGCCATAGGGGCTCAGCAACTCCACGGTGGGAGCGTCGTGGTTACCCTCGACATAGACCTTGTTGCCGATGACGAAACCGTTGGAATACTCATCCAGCACGCCGATACCCTCGGTGGCATTGTCGTGGCCGTGGTTGGGAGTATAGTCGCCGGCAAACAGCATACCGTCGAACAACCGATAACCATCGGTGCTCTCAATACCAGCCAGGATGCCGTCCATATTGGCCATATTCTTCTCCCAAGTGCTGGCCTGGAAGTCAGAGCCGGAGACCAGGAGGGTCTCGGACAGATCGGTGATCGCATAGGGGTTGATGATGGCGTGACCCACAGCACGTTTGATGTTAAAGGCGTGGTCGGCCACGCTGTCGGGCACATAGTCCACCAGATCCAGGCTCTCGCCGGTGATGGCGGCATACCAGGTCAGAGCGGCGGTGTAATCGCCATAGGTATCCAACAGGTGATAACCGTCAGCAGTCAGGTTGTCGCCCAAAGCGGTGGCACGCAGGCTCTGGATGGCGGTGCCGACGGGGATGACACCGTCGATGCCCTCGGTGGCCAGAACGGTGTTCTGGACAGTGTCCACGATGGCGTTGTACATGGTCATCTGATCGCTGTCATAGTTGGAGAAGGACTCGTGGGTGCTATCCTGCTGATAGGCCCAGGTCATATGCCACAGAATCTCGGCATCGGGGTTGGTCTTATACTGGTTGACCCAGTTAACGATGTTCTGCAGGTTGCCATAGGTGTCGGGCATACCGGAATTGCCGGAGACCTGCTGGACAGTGATGACATCCCAGGTCTCTTCCTGCAGGGCGGTCAGAGCGTCATAGCCCTCGGTCTTGACCCACTCGCCGTTGTCGTCGTTCTTGTAGTACGTATAGGCGCTCTGCTTACCGTTGATGTAGCTCCAGTGCTGATCCAGAGAGCAGCCGCCCACATACAGGTTACCCAGGATGACCTGGTCATAATCAGCGCTCTTCAGCACGTCATACAGGTGATTCTGCATAGCGTCCACAGAGAAACTGTTGCCGATGGCCAGAATCTTCACGCTGCGGCGGACGCTGGATACGTGCTCATAGTTGTCGCTGGTGATGTCACCGTAGACGGTGACCTGCTCGCCGTCATACTCATAGGTGTAGTAGGGACGGGCATAGATCTCGGTGCCCACGTTCTCCTCGGGGATGTTGATGATACGGACGGCATAGCCTATCTCGGTCTCATCCAACTCGGTCAGATACTTGGCGGGAACCTTGATAACGTTGGAACCGTTCACATCGTCCAGGGTCATATCGGCGGTGCCGACAGCCTCCTGGTTGGTGACGATGGCGCCGGTCTCGATGAGAGTGCCGATGGCCTCGTCATAGTTGAACAGTTTCATGGTGCCGGAGCCGGACACATACTGGTTGCCCTTGACGACCTCAGCGCCGTCGACGGCGGTGAAGAAGCGGAAGGCCAGACCACGGCTGTTGTCGTCCACGTCACGGATGGAGGTGCCGCTGTTCTTCAGGATCTCGCAGCGGTCCATCTCGTCGCCGGACAGGTTCTCGATCTTGATATCGTCGATCCACATCTCGTCGGTGGTGCCGATACCGGAGCCGGAGAAGTTCAGTTTGACAGAGGTAACGTAGCCGGACTCGAAGGTGGCCTCATACAGGGTCCAATCGGACTTGCCGCTGAGGTACTTGCTGACCAGACTGACGTTCTGGTCGTCCTGATTCTTCAACTGCATATTCAGGCCGTTGGAAACGTTCTTGTACCAGAAGGACAGTTTGTAGGTCTTACCGACCTCCAGAGCGATGTTCTCCTGGGTCAGGGTACCGCCCCAGCCGCCGGTGCCGATCATCTTACAGCCGTAAGTGCCGGAATAAGCGGCATCGGCAGAAAGCGTGGTGCTCTGATAACTGCTCCACTTGGTCAGGGAGCCGGCCTCAAAGTCGCCGTTGTAGATATAGCCGTCGAAGGAAGGATCCTTCAGTTCAACGACCAGGAAATTGTCCAGATAGACGGTGTCGGTGACGTTATTACCACTGCCGCAGATGTTGATGCGGGCGGTGGTGGCGATGGCGTCAAACTCCAGGGTGATAGCCGTCCAGGAGGTGCTGTTGACCCACTTGGAGGCAACGTTGCTGCCGCTCTGCTGGATCTGAACGTTCACGCCGCTGGAAACAGCCTTGTACACAAAACTGACCGCATAAGTGTGACCCACCTCGGTGGTGAAGTCCTGATGGGCCAGGGCGCCATAGCCGGAACCGTTGCCGCTGACCATCAGACCGTACTTGTCGGTGTTGGCGGCATCCTTGGTCACGGCGGTGTCGGAATAGACCTGCCAGGGGTTGGTGTTACCGGTCTCGAAGTCACCGTTGTAGATGAAACCGTCATAAGAGGGCTCACGCAACTCTTTAACGGTCACGTCGTCGATGATGATGGAGCCGGCATCGGCAGCCTCGGCGGTGAACTTGATCATCATCGAGGTGTTGCTGCCGCTCTCGTACACGCAGGTGTACTGTACCCAGTCGCCGGAGGTCTCGTTCATATAGTTCTGGCCGGAGACCTTGGTGAACTGAGCCCAGGGGGACACGGTCTGGCACACAACGAGGTTGAAAGAACCGGTGCCGGACACACGCTTGGCCCAGAAGGAAACCTCATACTGGGTGTTGGCGTTGATGGTCAGGGTGCGGATGGCGGCCTCGCCCCAGGCGCCGGGGTTGGTCAGCTGCAGGGCGCTCTCACCGGCGTGGGCGTCGGTGACGATCTCGTGAGTACCGCTGTTGAAAGTCCAATCCTCTTCGCCGGACTCAAAGTCGCCGTTGGTGATCAGGTTCTCGTCATCCTCGACTTCGGGCCTGATCACCTTGACGATGGACAGATCGTCCACCCAGATATTCTGCGCAGCACCGGTATCCTGGAATTTGAACAGGATGGCGTTGCTGCTGTTGGGGGTGTCGCCCACGTTGGTGGTGACGGAATACTCAGCCCATTCGGTGGTGGGTCTCACAGTCTCGTTGTAATAAGAACTTCCCCAACTACCGTCCTGAATGGTGATAAAGACCGAGTTAGCAGCACTGGTCTTCATCTTGAAGGTGATGAGGTATTCGGTATTCGCCTCAATGGGGGAGACAGTCCGATAGGTGGAGCTGTAATTTCCGGTGGCCGCCCAATACAGACAGTTGCTGCCGTCGGGGCCTTCGGCCACGACAGAAGCACCCTTGAACATGGCAATGCCATCTTCCCAGTCCATTTCCAGAACGGACTCATAGGTGATCTCGTCGGGGTTCTCGGGCTCCACAGCCTCTTTCTTGGTGACGGTGAAGTCGTCCACCCAGAAGTTCTGAACGGTGCCACCATTCTGGATCTTCAGCATAACAGAGTCGTAGGTGTCGCCGGTGTTAAACTCGATCGAATGCTCGGTCCACTCGGTCTTGGTGCTGAAAGACACCTGGTCGTACTCACCCCAAGAAGAGGTTTGTACAGTGATGTAGGCAGAACCGCCTGCGCTGGTCTTCATTTTGAAGTTGAAGACATAGTCGGTGTTTTTCTCCAAGGTGATGACCTTGTAGATAGAATCGTACCCTGACTGGGCGGTCCAATACAGCACGTTGTTGGTGCTGTCATCGGGATCCACGACGATCTCTTTGGCGGTCGAACCTTTGACGAAACCGATTTCGCCGTCTTCAAAATCCCAGCTTATGATGGTTTCGTCCTCTGCGGCCACGGACATAACGCCCAGGGGCAGCAGAGTGCACAGCATAGCCACAATACCGAGAATGGCCAATACTTTGCGTAGCGTGTTTTGCATAGTTTTTTCCTCCTTTTTTAAAAATTTTATGCAAATTGCCATCATCAGTATAGCAAAAACTTCCTGCAAATGCAAGGGATATATAGTAATTAATAGAACTTTATCATCAATAAATGGATTTTTTACATAAAATGAGCCCCCTGCAACGGAAAGATCCGTTGCAGGGGGCTTTGGTTAACTGTAAAGCCGAGTTGCTTTACTCCTCGTATTTCCGGTCGTCGTCGGCGGTGACGATGCGGGAGGATTCGTATACGGTCTCATTGGGCTCGAAGGTATCCTGCAGCACGGTGTTCCTGACACCCTTGCTCTTCAGGTTGTGTTCGCCATCCTCATCCCAGCGGGTGATGATGACCGAGCCGTCCGACTGAATGCGATAGGTGGTCACGGTCAGAGCCACATCGGCGCCATAGCCGTTGTCGGCGTTATAGCCCACGTAACCCACGTTCATATAGGTGAAGTTCAGGGTCACGGTCTCCCAGTTGTACTTATAGTTATCGCCGTACTCGGGAACGATGATGGAGTCACCCTTCTTCAGATACACAGAACCGGCACCCAGGAAGTCGTCGTAAGCACCGGAGTGGTTGTGGCCGAACAGGAAGATGATGTTCAGACCGGCTTCACCAGCCTCGTTGAGCGCTTCCACCATAGGCATAGCGGTCTTACCGCTGTTGCTGGTCTCGGTACGCATCGAATAGTGCAGCGGCACGTGGCACAGCACGAAGATGGGCTTGTTGCCCCAGGTCTCGTCAGCCAGTTTCTCGTTGAAGTAGGTCCGCAGAGCGGCAGCCTGAGCCTCGCCGCCGTTGCCGTACTGGTCGTACTCCTCTTCGTTGATGACGAACACGCCGTATTTGCCGCCGGCGGGATCGTTGTTGCCGTCGGTGGAGAGACCGGGCAGATCGGGATCGTCGTGGTTACCCTCGGTGTAGATCTTGTTGCCGCTGACATAGGGATCAATGGTCTCGTCAAGAGCCTCGATACCGGTCAGAGCCACGTCATAACCCACCTGAGCGGAATAGTCGCCCACGGAGAACAGACCGTCAAACATACCGTATTTCTCGGAGATAGCGCCATTCAGAATGGCTTCCACCTGTGCCTGACCCTTGGCATCCGTAGAGGCCTGGAAGTCGGACAGACCCAGGATGATGGTCTCGGACAGGTCGGACACCTCATAGGGGGCATACACCGCACGGGCGGCAGCCTGCTTGATGTCGGCCTGATAGTCCATAACCGAGTCGGGCCAATAGGTCACCAGATCCAGGCTCTCGCCGGTCAGGGCACGGAACCAGGTCAGAGAGGCGGTGTAATCGCCATAGGTATCCAGCAGATGATAGCCGTCGGCGGTCAGGGTGTCACCCAGACCGGAGGTGCGCAGATTCTGGATAGCGGTACCGGTGGGGATAACGCCGTCGATGCCGTCCACGGTCAGCACCTGGTTCTGCACGCAGTCCACGATGGCGTTGTACATGGTCATCTGGTCGTTGTCGTAATAGGAGAACCCATCGTGGGTGGAATCTGCCTGATAGGCCCAGGTCATATGCCACATCACCTTGGTGTCGTCGTCGATCTTGTTGTCGTTGACCCAGTTGACAATGTTCTGCAGGTTTTCATAGGTGTCGGCATTACCGGAATCGGGAGAGGCCTGCTGGATGGTGATGACATCCCAGTTCTCGTCCTGCAGAGCGGACAGAGCGGTGGCATTCTCGGTATAGGTCCACTCGCCGTTGTCGTCGTTCTTCTGATACTGATAAGCGGACAGGCCGTTATTCATATTGTTCCAGTGGGTATCCAGGCTGCAACCGCCGATATACAGGTTACCCAGGATGACCTGGTCGTAGTCAGCGCTCTTCAGCAGGTCATACAGATGGTTCTGCATGGCATCCACAGAGAAACTGTTGCCGATGGCCAGGATCTTGAGAGAGCGGCGGATGCTGGATACGTGGTCATAACTGTCGCTTTCAACGTCGCCATACACCGTCACTTCTTCGCCGTCCAGTTCATAGGTGTAATAGGGACGGGCATAGATGGTGGTGGCGGCGCCCGCATCGGGGATGTTGACGATACGCACCGCATAACTGGCAGAGGTGTCATCCAACTCCATCAGATACTTGGCGTTCACGTCGATGACCCGAGAATTGTTGACGCTCTCCAGGGTCAGCGCCTCGGTATCCTCGCCGACGGTGGCATCGTTGGTCACCACGGCGCCGAATTTCACCAGATTACCGATGGCATCGTCGTATTTGTACAGAGCCAGGGTACCGGTGTTGCTCACATACTGGTTGCCATTCTCCACCTGGATGCCGGTGCCCTCCAGATAGAAACGGAAGGCCAGACCACGGGTATCATCCTCGGTATCACGGATGCTGATACCGCCGGAGGTGTTCAGCTGATTGCGGTCGATCTCATCGCCGGACAGGTTCTCCACTTTGATGTCGTCCACAAAACACTCATCGTGGGTGCCCACGCCGGCGGTGGTGGTGGCCAAGCCGGAACCGGTAAAGGCGATCTGCAGGCTGGTGGCATAACCGGCCTCAAAGGTGGCCTCGTAATACGTCCAACTGGTGGAGTATTTAAAACTGAAATACTTGGACACCAGTTTATCGTCGCCGTTCTTGATGTTGAAGTTGACACCGTTGGACACGCCACGATACCAGAAACTGATCTTATAGGTCTTGCCGGCCTCTACGGTGATGGTCTGGTTCAGCAGACCGCCCCACTCGGCGTTGCCGTAGATGTGGGCGCCATAGTTGCCGCTATAGGCGGCGGCGGAACTCAGGGCAGTGGACTGATAACTGTTCCACTTGACGAGCGAACCGGCCTCAAAGTCGCCGTTGTACAGATAACCGTCGAAGGAGGGGTCCTTCAATTCCACTACCCGGACATCGTCCACATAGATGTCCTCGGCTATGCTGTTACCGCCGCCGGAGAAGTTCAGAGTGGATTCGGTGGAGGTAGCGGTAAACTCGAGTTCCAGATAGGTCCATTCGGTGCCGTTGACCCACTTGTAGGCCAATTTTTCACCGTCTGCATCCTTGACCGTGGTGTTGGTTCCGTTGGAGTTGGCCTTGATCCACATGGACAGCAGGTAGATACTGCCCACTTCGGTGGTAAAGGTCTGGTTGGCCATACCGCCATAGGAGCCGTCGCCCAGCAGGTTCAGACCGTATTTGCCCGAATAGGCAGCAGCCTTGGAAACCACGGTGCTCTGATGGATCTCCCAGTTGGTAGCCTCACCCACCTCAAAGTCGCCGTTGTAGATATAGCCGTCGAAAGAGGGCTGTTTCTGCTCGTACACCTGTACGTTATCGATGAGGATGGTGCCGGCGTTGCCGCCGCTGACCTCGGTGGAGAACTTCAGCTGGATGGAATAGCAGTCGTCACCTGCTGTGATGACGTACTCGTGCTCCACCCAACCGGCAGAAGCGGCCTTGTTCATCCAGTTCTGGCCGCTGACTTTGGTATGAGTGCCCACAACGTACATATTGAAGGCGCTGGTGTCGTCGCTGATACGCTTGCTCCACCATTTGATGGTATAGATGTTGCCGGGGGTGGTGGCGATGGATTTGGACAAAGCCGCCTCGGCATACTGTTTGGTGATGTTGGAGATCTGCAGAGCCTTTTCGCCATCCTGAGCATCGCTCACGATCTCATAGGTGCAGTTGTTGAGGGTCCAGTTGGTGGTGTCGTCCTCGAAACTGCCGTTGAGCACCAGGTTGTCGTCGTCCTCTTCGGACTCTGTTTCGACCACCTTGGTCACGGAAATGTTATCCACGTAATAGGTGCCCGTATCCCATCCGGTCTGCCAGCCCAGATACAGACTGGTGTTGCTGCCGCTGTTAAACTCGATGCTGACGGTCTGCCACTCAGTAGCAGAGGGGGTAGCAGAGGAGTTCAGCACCTGAACGCCGAACCAACTGTTGGTGCCGACGAGCGTTTTCACGGGGCGGCCGGCGGTGGCCGACAGGATGCTGTAGGTGAAGATATAATCGGTGTTCGCCTCAACGGTGAACGTAGTCTTGTCTACACAGAAGTTGTAGTACACCGAAGAGAACATCATCACGTAATCGCCGGACTCATCGTTGGCGATCGACAGATCCGAAGTGCTCACCAGTTCCACGGTACCGTCACCGCTGCTTCCGGTGCTGGCGGACCAGTTACCGAGACCTTCCTCAAAGTCGCAGGTATACACGGCTTCGCCAAGGGTCACTTCGCCCTCGTCACCGCTCTCGGTGGGGACGCCGGAGATGGTCAGGTTATCCACCAGAACGTGGCCATCAGCGGCGGCGAACGTGCTGCTGGAGGACACACCGGCAAAGCCCAGACGGGCGGTGGTGTTGCTGCCGCTGTCAAAGGTGTAGGTCACCTGGGTCCAGGAGCCGTTGTGATAGTCGGTGGAGACCTCGGTGGCGGCAGTATCGATATAGGTGCCGCCGCTACCGGTCACGTTGCCCTTACTGCTGGTGTTGTAAGCACCAAAGGTGTAGTTGACCGTGGTGCCCTGAGAACTACTGGTTCTGGTAGAACGATACCAGAAACTCACCGTATAGGTGTAGTTCTGCTCCACCGTCACGTCCTGATACAGGACGAAACGCTGGTTACGCCAAGCCAGTATAGCAGACAGAGAGCCGCTATAGGCATCGGCGTCGGAAGTCTGGGACTGATAACTGGAATCGTAAGCGCTCCAGTTGGTGGGGAGCGAGCCTACGGTGCCGGTCTCAAAGTCCGGGTTGGCGATAGTGGCCTCTGCGTTGACGGCGATGGCACCCAGGGGCAGCAGGGTGCACAGCATCGCCAGAGAAAGCAAAAGCGCTCCTATCTTGCGAAGAGTTTTTTGCATAGAGAAACCTCCTTGTAAAAATAATTATGGACGATATCATTATACAATAATTGCACTTATATGTCTACCTAAATAATGACATCTATATATCAATATAGTACAGGTTTTGGCCGCTACGGCTGCAACCAAACGCCCACCGCCAAAGAAAGACCCCCTGCAACGGAAGATCCGTTGCAGGGGGTCTCGTTCGATGTTACCGTTTCCTTAGAGAAACCGAAAGACTTACTCGGTCAACTCCAGGGGATTGGCCAGGGCGTCGTTGACAGCCTGGGCAATAGCGGCAAACTCGTCCTCGGTCATATCCGCAGAGCGCTCGGTGATGGTGTTGGCATCCACGCCGCTGAAGTAGCAAGCCCAGGTCAGAGAGCCCAGGAAGTCACCGTACATCTCGTTCAGGTGATAACCGTCAGAGCCGCCGGTAGAAGCATCGGGCATATTGAAGATATCGCCCAGCTTGGCACGGGCATTCTGCACCGCAGTACCCACGGGGATGATACCGGAGAAGGTGTCATCGGGCACGATGTACTGCTCGGTGGCGGCGATGATGTTGTTGTACATGGTCATCTGATCGTAGTTGTGGTAGGTGTAGCTCCACAGGTCACAGCCCTCGCTGTAGGCCCAGATCATATGCCACTTGATATCCACGTTGGCGTTCAGCGCATTCTCCTGGATCCAGTCGGTGATACCGGGGATGTAGGAGTATTCGCTGTTCTGACCGCCCACATAGTCGGGAGAGGCCTGCAGGGTCACAAAGTCCCAATCCTCGTCACGCAGCACGTCGATGGCATAGGGGTTGCTGGTGGTTACCCAGGAACCGCTGTTGTTCTTGCCATAGCGCTCGTGGCCGTTTACGTTGGTGGAGATGTACTCCCAGTGACGGCTCAGAGAGCAGCCGGGATAGTACAGATAACCGATGGTGATGTCCTCATAGCCAGCCTGCTCCAGCATCTGATACAGATAGGTACCCATAACGTCAACGGAGAAGGAGTGACCGATGGACAGCACCTTGATGGACTTGGTGGTGTCATAAGTGGCGCACTTGGTCACCTTATAGGGGTTGGCGATAGCGCTGCTGACAGAGGCGTTGATGTCCTCACGGCAGCCGGCCACAGCGTCGGGCTGATAAGCCAACTCGGAGACATCGTCACCGGACAGATAAGCGTACCAGGTCAGAGCGGCAATATAGTCGCCGTAGTTGGCACTCAGGTGATAACCGTCACTCTCGCACAGCACGGCAGGCTCAACCAGAGAGGAGGTACGCATATTCTGGATGGCAGTACCGGCGGGGATAACGCCGTCGATCAGGCTCTCGGACAGAACCTTGTCGTTGACGGTATCCAGGATGGCACGGTACATATCCATCTGGTCGCTGCCATAGTTGGCATAACCGGAGTTGGAGTTGACCTCGTCATAAGCCCAGGTCATGTGCCACAGGATCTTGGCGTTGGGATTGGTCTTATTCTCATCGATATAGGTGAGAATGTTGTTCAGGTTGCCATAGGTGCTGGACAGACCGGAAGAGGGAGAGGCCTGCTGGATGGTGATGATATCCCAATCCTCAGCAGCCAGAGCGTCAGACACCTTATAGTTGGAGGTGGTGGTCCAGGTGCCGTTGTTGGTGTAATAGTAGGTATAGGCACCGGTGTCGTTGTTCATATTGGTCCAGTGGGTATCCAGAGAGCAACCGCCGATGTACATATTACCCAGCACGATCTCCTCATAGCCGGCGGACTCCAGCACCTGATACAGGTGGTTGTTCATGGCGTCCTGGGAGAAACTGTTGCCGATGGCCAGCACCTTCAGGTGAGCCTTGGGGTTGGCCACGTGGTTATAGTTCTCGGACTTGACGGTGCCGTAGACGGTGATCTCGTTGCCGTCGGCATCCTCATAGATGAAGTAGGGGCGGGCATAGATGTTGGTGTCCGTACCGGAATCGGGGATGTTGACGATACGCACGGCAAAGGCAAAATCGTCAGCGTTCACCTCGCACAGATACTTGGCGGGGATGTCCACAACCTTCTTGCCGTTCACGTCGTCCAGGGACATATCGTTCTTGCCCACGGTGACGTTGTTGGTGATCACAGCGCCGGCCTTAACCAGGGCATAGTCGCCCTCCACATCCTTATAGGGGGTGATGGTGGCGGAACCGGACACATACTCGTTGGTCTCCAGGATCTCGGCGCCGGAGGCGTCCACCTGGAAGCGGAAAGCCAGACCCTTGCTGGAAGAGGTGGCATCCTTAATGCTGGTCTGACCGCCGGTCAGAATGGTGTTGGGGGTGGGATCTTCGCCGCCCACCTTGGCAACAGAGACGTTATCGATCCACAACTCATCGGCGGTGCCGATACCGGAACCAACGAACTGGAAGGTAACGGTGGTGTTGTCACCGGAGTTGAAGGTGGCATCGATCTTGGTCCACTCGGTACCCTTGGAGGTGTCGTAGTAGGTGTAATACAGTTTATTCTCATTGGCGGCATCACGAATCTGAATGTTCAGACCGTTGGACACAGCCTTGACCGCATAACTGAGAGTGTAGTCGGTGTTCTCCTTAACGGTGAAGGACTGGCTCAGCAGACCGCCCCAGCCGCCGTCACCCTTAACGACCAGGCC
>CAYSRL010000017.1:0-15466 GCA_964433515.1 uncultured Ruminococcus sp. | reverse complement strand
CCATAGGTGAAACCTTTTTAGAACCCCCGGCACAGCCGGGGGTTTTCGTTTACAAGAAAACGGACACATCCGCTTGGATGTGTCCGTTTTTTTGTGTCGCAAAAATTCATTTCGCAGGGAACGGATTTATCCGTTCCGCTTTCTGGTTACTCCGTAACAAAAAAGCAATCCTCTTGCCATTTTTCCGGATTGGTATCGATATAATTCCATATTCGTTGGTAATCTGCTTCATTACGGATAATGTGGTCGTGGAAGGAACGTTGAAAAACATTATACCCAGCGTCCCGGTTGACAAACCGCTTAAATGTGGAAAGTGCGTGAGGGATTAATTGGTTTGCTGGAGAATGAGTTGTAGGGGACGGCGCCCACGACGTCCCGTTTTGAATGCTCAAAATCAAATGAATGTGGTTGGGCATAATTACGTATTTCTCCACCTTGATTTCGGGTATGTTATTTGTGGAGCAGATATATTTATCTGCCATTTCTCCAATTTCGGACAATTTCATTTGCGGGGCGTCGAGGGCGCCGCCCCCTACGATCTCACCAAATAGTTTCTGTTTCTCTTTGGCGCATATGGTCACGAAATAATGCCCATTTTGGCTGTAATCGTATTCTTTCAGCCGGGTTGGTTTACGTTGTGTCAAATCCATACTATCACCGAAAACATAATAGCATATATACGCCAAAGTGACAAGCGAAAAGGGAGAGATGTGATTTCACAACTCTCCCTTTTTCTATTGACTTTTACTAACTTTTTCCGTATACTTATAACAATACAACCGAAAGGAAGGCAAAACATTATGGCATTCGACAAACTGATTTTTGAGGAGCATTTTGACGGCGACACCCTGAACCGGGATGTCTGGGATTACGAGATCGGTTTTATCCGTAACCACGAGCCCCAGTACTACACCGACCGTCCCTGCAATATTTTTGTGAAGGACAGTCTGCTGCACATCGTCACCCTGCGTGAGGATTATGAGGGTGCCAAGTACACCTCTGCCAGCATCAACACCATGGGTAAGTTCTCCTGCCTGTACGGCCGTGTAGAGATGCGGGCCAAACTGCCCTACAGCAAGGGTCTGTGGCCGGCCTTCTGGATGATGGGCGAGAACTATCCCGTCGTCAACTGGCCCCGTTGCGGTGAGATCGACATTATGGAGATGATCGGCAAAGAGGACGACCCCGGCTCTAACGGCGAGCAGACTATGAGTCTGCACTATTTCTCCAAAGAGGCTAACGACATCCACTCCTCCATCGAGCGTTACCGCTCTCCCTACGAGTGCTTCGGCGACGATTTCCACACCTGGGCCATCGAGTGGGAAGAGGGCGAGATCCGCTGGTATTTCGACGACGTGATGACCCGCAAGTCTGCGCTGACCGAGGATATGCTGGGTTGCTTCAACAAGCCCCAGTTCATTCTGGTGAACACCGCTCTGTCCGACTGGAACGACAACGAGCGTCCCGACGACGAGCACACCCAACTGCCCCAGGAGTATCTCATCGACTACATCCGTGTGTATCAGTAATCTGCACATAATGGAAAGCAGCATAGCCGCCCGGCTATGCTGCTTTTTTGATAGGGGGGCTTCTCAGCGGAAGAATACGTATTTTTGACAAACTTGTTGACATCTCAACAAACATATGCTATACTTGTTGAGGTTTCAACAAAGGAGGCGATATTTTGATAGAACGGTTTGAAACGTTTACGGTGCTGAGCAACCGCATCAGCCGGAACATCCGCAAGATCAAAAATCAAGAAATGGCGGAATACGGTCTGCGCAGTGTCCATATATCCTGCTTGTACTATCTGTATATCTCCGGCGGTCTGACCGCCACCGAGCTGTGCGAACGGTGCGAGGAGGACAAAGCCACCATTTCCCGGGCTTTGGATCATCTTGAATCCGAAGGCTATCTCACCTGCCCATCCAAAACGGCAAAACGCTATAAAAGCACCCTGGTGCTGACCGAAAAGGGAATGGACGTGGGCAAGAAGATCGCCGATAAGATCGACGGCGTATTGGATGAAATCAGCGACAGCCTGACCGAAGAAGAGCGGATCGCATTTTACCGCAGTCTTTCTCTCATCAGTATGCGCCTGGAAGCCGTTGCCAAAAAATATGACACAAAGGAGAACGTGTAATGGAAACGAGAATTATTGTAGATTCTACGGCGGACCTGCTGCCGGAGATAAAGAGCCGTGTCGCTGTGGTGCCGCTGACGGTGCATTTCGGCGACGAGGAGTATCTGGACGGCATCACCATCGACCACAAAGCCTTTTATGAGAAACTGGTGGAGAGCGATGTGATGCCCACCACCAGTCAGGCCACACCCGACGCCTTTATCAAAGAGTTTGATCGGGTGCAGGAGGCAGGGGACAGTGCGGTGGTCATCACCCTTTCCTCCAAACTGTCCGGCACCTATCAGAGCGCCCGGATCGCAGCGGCGGACTATGAGAACATTTATGTGGTCGATAGCGGTAGCGTAGCCATCGGCAGCGCTATTTTAGTGGAGTTGGCGCTGGAATATCTTGACCGGGGTATGAGCGCCCAGGAGATTGCCGAACGTCTGGATCGGGAAAAGGAAAAGATTCTCATTGTGGCTCTGGTGGATACGCTGGAGTATCTCAAAAAGGGCGGTCGTGTTTCCAAAACGGTTGCTCTGGCCGGTACGATGCTCAACATCAAACCGGTTCTGTCAGTGATCCAGGGTGACATTACGATGCTGGGAAAAGCCCGTGGCTCCAAAATGGGCAACAATCTATTGGTGCAGGAGATCGAAAAGGCCGGTGGCGTAGACTTTTCCAGACCGGTGTTGCTGGGATATTCCGGCCTGTCGGATGCCCTGCTGCTCAAATACATTGAGGACAGCCAGCAATTATGGAAACAAGGGCTTGAGCAGGTGCGTTATACCGCCATCGGCAGTGTGATCGGCACCCACGCCGGTCCCGGTGCGGTGGCGGCGGCATTCTTTAAGAAGTGAATAAACGCCTGGCTCGAATAGCAATATTTCATTATTCCCATATGCAATTTCAACGAATTTTGCCAAATATGGTGGTTTGTCCCGGGGAATACCCCAAAATCTATTGACAAGCACCCCTGTTTTTCTTTATACTCTACTTGTTCCTTTTTGCCCATCGGGCAGAATAAATCAATAAAGGGAGATACATTATGGCATTTGATAAGTTGATTTTTGAAGACCATTTTGACGGTGATTCCATCAACCGGGACAACTGGGGTTTTGAGATCGGTTTTATCCGCAACCACGAGCCCCAATACTACACCGACCGTCCCTGCAACGCCTATGTGGAGGACAGTATGCTGCACATCGTCACCCTGCGTGAGGATTATGAGGGCGCCAAATACACCTCCGCCAGCCTGAACACCGAGGGCAAATTCTCTTGCCTATACGGCCGCATCGAAATGCGTGCCAAGTTGCCCTGGTCCAAGGGCATCTGGCCGGCTTTCTGGACGCTGGGCGAGAACATCTCTGTGGTGGATTGGCCCCACTGCGGTGAGATCGACATTATGGAGTCCACCGTCAACTCTGACCCCGAGTCCAACGGCGAGATGCGTTCCACCCTGCACTTCCAGACCAAGAGCACGGACGAACACAACTGCATCACCGGTTGGTTCCATCTGCCCGCCGGTGAGAAGTTTGCGGATGATTTCCACGTCTATGCCGTGGAGTGGGAGGAGAAGGAGTGCCGGTTCTATTTTGACGACCAGTGCTTCCATACCCAGGAGATCACCGAGGATATGAAGCAGTGCTTCCACAGACCCCACTTTATCCTCATCAACACCGCTCTGTCCGACTGGAATGAGGACGAGCGTCCCAACGACGTGGATACCGTTCTGCCTCAGCATTACATCATCGACTATATCCGGGTGTATCAGTAAGCACACACGATCCCGCCTTTTCCTTTGGAATGGGCGGGATTTTCTCGTTGACCTGACAGGAAATGTATGGTAAAATCAAAGGGATGGCGGATATTCTCCGCCAATAATGGAATACGAGGTGTTACACAATGAGCAATATTTTAAAATTATCTCCCTCTTTCAAGGACTATATTTGGGGCGGTCATAAACTGATGGCTCAGTATGGGGTCAAGGATATGGAGCGTGTGGCGGAGGCCTGGGTGCTGTCCGCTCACCCGGACGGCCCCAGTTATCTGCCGGATGGCACCACCTTTGCCGCCAAATTGGAGCAGTTGGGCGCTGAGGCGGTGGGCAAGAATGCCGCCGGATTCCAGGATTTTCCTCAGCTTATCAAACTGATCGACGCTATGAGCGATCTGTCGGTGCAGGTGCACCCCAGCGACGAGTATGCCCTCAAAAATGAGGGTCAGTTCGGCAAGACCGAGATGTGGTATATCCTGGATGCCGAAGAGGGCGCCGGCATCTATTACGGTTTTCAGCGGGATGTGACCCGTGCCGAGATGGAGGAGGCTATCCGCACCAACACGTTGACCGACCTGCTGCGGTTTGTGCCGGTGCAGCCCGGTGAGAGTTATTTCATCCCATCGGGTACCATCCACGCCATCGGCAAGGGCCTGCTGATCGCCGAGATCCAGCAGAACTCCAACGTGACCTATCGTGTGTATGACTACGGCCGTCGGGATGCCCAGGGCAACACCCGGCCTCTCCATGTGGAGAAGGCGCTGGAGGTATCCGACCTGACCCGGGCCGCCGATGCGGTGGAGCCCACCCAGACGGTGGTGGAGGGCGGTGTGTTCACCGAGATCTCTGCTTGTCCCTATTTCACCGTCACCAAACTGGAGGCAGACGGCACCGTGACCATCGACAACCCGGATAGTTTTATTGCTGTGCTGATCACCAAGGGTGAGGGCACCATCAACGGCGAAAAGTTTGTCCAGTATGACACCTTCTTCGTCCCGGCGGATAATGGCGAAGTGGAACTGTCCGGTCGGTTTGAGGCTCTGCTGTCTGAAGTGTAATAGCGCATAAAGGAGATTGACTATGTATACCATTGGAATTGATTTAGGCGGAACCAATATTGTGGCGGGTCTGGTGGATGAGCAGTACAACATCCTCACCACCGCCCGGGTTAAGACCAATCTGCCCCGTGACCCGGAGGCCATCATCGACGATATGGTGGCGCTGTGCCACAAGGTGGTGGAGCAGCAGGGTATCACCATGGATCAGGTGGCCTATGTGGGCGTGGGTTGCCCCGGCACCTGCAACGTGGAGACCGGTGAGGTGGAATACGCCAACAACCTTAAGTTCTCCCACCTGCTGTTGGGCCCGATCATGAAGGAGAAACTGAACAAGCCGGTGTATGTGGATAACGACGCCAACGCCGCCGCCCTGGGCGAGGCTAAGGCCGGCGCCACCAAGGATGCCGCCAAGAGCGTGTGTGTGACTTTGGGCACCGGTGTGGGCAGCGGCATTGTGCTGGACGGTAAGATCTACGGCGGCTCCAACTATGCCGGCGGTGAGTTGGGTCACACCGTTATTGTGATGGATGGCGAGCCCTGTACCTGCGGCCGCCGGGGCTGTTGGGAGACCTATTCCTCCGCCACGGCGCTGATCCGCCAGACCAAGGCGGCGATGGAAAAGAATCCCGACAGTCTGATGTGGAAGATGGTGGGCGGTGACATCAACAAGGTGGGCGGTCGCACGCCTTTTGATGCCGCTCAGCAGGGGGATGCCGCCGCACAGGCGGTGGTGGACCGCTTTGTGGAGTATCTGGCCTGCGGCCTGGTGAACGTTATCAACATTTTCCAGCCGGACGTGCTGTGCGTTGGCGGCGGTGTCTGCCGTCAGGGTGAGTCCCTGCTGGGGCCTGTCCGCAAACTGATCGAGGAGAACCGTTACAGCAAATACTGCCAGAAACAGACCAAACTGTGTGTGGCTCAGTTGGGTAACGACGCCGGTATTGTGGGCGCCGCTTGCCTGGGAGAAAACGCATAATCGGCAAATACAGCCAAAGAGAAAGCCCGGAACCGTGATGGTTCCGGGCTTTCTTGCGTGTAAAGTCAGATCACTTTACATTGTTCAGATAGGTTTTGATGGCGTCGATGGAGCGGTCGCTGATGGCGTGCTCGATTTTGCAGGCGTCCTCGGCGGCGGTATCCGGGTCCACCCCCAAAAGGGTCAGCGCCTCGGTAAGGACGGTGTGCCGCTCATAGATGGTCTCGGCCACCTCTTTGCCGTCTTTAGTCAGGGTGATATAGCCGTTTTCATCCACCGAAATGAAACCGCCGTTTTTCAGCAGACCCACCGCCCGGCTGACGCTGGGCTTGGAATACCCCATATGCTCCACAATGTCGATGGAACGCACCACAGGCAGGGATTTGCTGAGCACCAGAATGGTTTCCAGATACATTTGTCCGGATTCGTGCAGATTCATAAGTTATACTCCTTCTCGTTGATGTCCCGTCAGGTCACGGATCACCTCACCCGCCAGAATCAGTCCCGCAACGGCAGGGACGAAAGAATTGCTTCCGGGGATGGGCTTGGCACGGTTTTGTTCGGGCCGGGTGTCGCTTTTGGGGGCGGTTTCTCCGGGGGTCAAACCGGAAAGAGGCGGCTCGGTGGAATACACCACTTTTAGGTGCTGAATGCCTCGTTTGCCCAGTTCTTTGCGCATAATACGAGCCAGAGGGCACATAGTGGTCTTGCGGATATCCGCCACCCGAAAGGCGGTGGCATCCAGTTTGTTGCCGGCGCCCATACAACTGATAAGGGGAACGCCGGCGGCGGTTGCCGCTTCTGCCAGGGCGATCTTACCGGCCACCGTGTCGATGGCGTCCACGATGTAATCGTACACCGACAGGTCAAAGTCTGCCGCCGTCTGGGGCAGGTAAAATGTCTTGTGGGTGTTGACCACAGCGTGGGGGTTGATGGAGGCGATCCGCTTGACGGCGGCATCCACCTTATACTCTCCCACGGTGTCGTGGGTGGCGATAAGCTGACGGTTGATGTTGGATACCGCCACCTTGTCGTCGTCAATGAGGTCGAGGGTTCCTATGCCGGAGCGGGCCAGAGCCTCGACGGTATAACCGCCCACACCGCCAATGCCGAATACCGCCACCCGGGCGCTTTCCAGCCGCCGGACAGCCTCTTCGCCCAACTGGATGGCTGTGCGGGAAAAGGCTTCGTTCATAGGGAGCCCTCCTTTCTGATCGTTACGCCATCATCATACCATAGTTTCGCTGTTTTTGTCAACGGCATTCGCCTTGACACCTGCAGGGGAGAATGGTATAATTTGGCTATTACTTGGAGGTGGTTCGGATGGCTATGGCGAGAGAATTTTCCGATCTGATCGGAAAAACCCCTTTGTTGCAACTGAATCGGCTGTGCCCCGATGGACGGCTGTTGGCAAAACTGGAGAGTTTTAATCCCGCCGGCAGTGCCAAGGACCGGGTGGCGTTGGCGATGATCACCGCCGCAGAACAGGCGGGACAGTTGCATCCCGGCGGCGCCATCATCGAGCCCACCAGCGGCAACACCGGCATTGGCTTGGCGGCGGTGGCGGTCCCCCGGGGGTATCGGGTGATACTCACCATGCCGGAGTCTATGAGTATGGAGCGGCGCCGTTTGCTTTCTGCCTATGGCGCCGAATTGGTGCTGACCCCCGGCGCTGACGGTATGGCCGGCGCCATCGCCAAGGCGCAGGAACTGGCACGAGAGATCCCCAATGCGTTTATCCCCGGTCAGTTTGAAAATCCGGCTAATGCACGTGCCCATTACGAAACCACCGGCCCGGAGATCTGGAGCGACACCGAGGGAGGCGTGGATATTTTCGTGGCCGGTGTGGGTACCGGCGGTACGTTGACCGGCGTGGGACGGTATTTGAAGGAGCAGAAACCGTCTGTGCAGGTGGTGGCGGTGGAGCCTGTCGGTTCGCCGGTGCTGTCCGGCGGAAAGGCGGGCGGCCACGGCTTGCAGGGGATTGGTGCCGGGTTTGTGCCCGGCGTGTTGGACACCTCTGTGTATGACGAGGTAGTAGCCGTTTCCGAGGAGGAGGCTTATGCCGCCGCCCGGGATCTGGTCAAGAAAGAGGGCGTTTTGGCGGGCGTCAGTTCCGGTGCGGCGCTGTGGGCGGCAAGGCTGGTGCTCAGTCGCCCGGAAAATGCCGGTAAAACGGTGGTGGTGCTGTTCCCGGACACCGGGGAACGGTATCTGTCCTCGCCATTATTTGAATGATCCGAAATTTACCGCCCGGTTATGTGCCGGGCGGTAAATTTTGTCCTTGACACATACCCCTAGGGGGTATATAATGGCGGTGTAAGGAGGTGCGGATATGGAGCACAAAGAAACCTGTCTATGTTGCAAACAGACCCTGCGCTCGGAAGAAGAACGAAAGAAACTGATCAACCGCCTGAACCGGATCGAGGGTCAGATCCGGGGTATCCGGGGGATGATCGAATGCGACACCTATTGCACCGATATTCTGACCCAGTCGGCGGCGGTTACCGCCGCTATGAGCAGTTTTAATCGGGAACTGCTGAAGGATCACATTCGTGGCTGTGTCTCTCGGGACATCCGGGAGGGTCGGGACGAAGTGGTGGAAGAACTGTTGGATATTCTCCAGAAACTGATGAGGTGATGAGATGCAATTTCGTGTAACCGGAATGACCTGCGCCGCCTGCAGTGCCCGGGTGGAAAAGGCCGCCTCGGCGGTGCCCGGCGTGGAGCAATGCGTGGTGAATCTGCTGACCAATTCTATGGAGATATCCGGCACCGCCACCGCCGAGGCGGTGATCTCGGCGGTGCAAAAAGCCGGCTATGGCGCCTATGCGGACGACGAGCCGAAGGCAAAACAAACCATCCCGGAAGATACCACCGCCCGGAAACTGCTTCGGCGGTTGCTGACCTCCGTAGGATTTTTGGCGGTGCTGATGTATCTGTCTATGGGGCATACGATGTTGGGACTGCCGCTGCCGGGATTTCTGTCCGCTGACCCGGTGAATGTGGGGTTGGCTCAGTTGGTGTTGACCGTTATGATCATGATCATCAACCGGCATTTTTTTATCAACGGCGTTAAGAGTCTTTTGCACGGCTCTCCCAATATGGATACGCTGGTGACTCTTGGCTCTTCGGCGGCGTTCGGGTATAGTGTATACGTCTTGATCTCGATGGCGAGCGGTTCTGCCACGGCGGGACTCCACGACCTGTATTTTGAGTCGGCGGCCATGATCCTGGCGCTGATCACCTTTGGCAAAATGTTGGAGGCCCGATCCAAGGGACGCACCACCGATGCCCTCCGGGGGTTGATGGAACTGGCCCCCCGCACCGCCACCTTGTTGGTGGAGGGAGAAGAGCGGGTGGTTCCTGCTGAGCAGGTCACGGTGGGTGACGTGTTTGCGGTGCGTCCCGGCGAGACCATCCCGGTGGATGGGGTGGTGCTGGAGGGGAGCAGCGCTGTGAATGAGGCCGCCCTCACCGGCGAAAGCATCCCGGCGGATAAAGGGGTGGGGGACAGCGTGTCTGCTGCCACCATCAACCAGTCCGGCTATTTAAAGTGCCGTGCCACCCGGGTGGGGGAGGAAACCACCCTTTCCCAGATCATCCAGATGGTGGAGCAGACCGCCGCCACCAAGGCGCCGATCGCCAAACTGGCGGATAAGGTCGCCGGCGTGTTTGTGCCGGTGGTGCTGGGTATTGCTGTGGTCACGTTTGCGGTGTGGGTGTTGTCCGGTGCCGACGTGGGTTTTGCTATGGCTCGGGCGATTTCGGTGCTGGTCATCAGTTGCCCCTGTGCCCTGGCCCTGGCCACCCCTATGGCCATTATGGTGGGCAGCGGCATCGGCGCCCGTAACGGTGTGTTGTTCAAAACCGCCGCCTCTATGGAGCAGGCAGGCCGCATAAAAATTGTGGCGTTGGATAAGACCGGCACCATCACCGCCGGAAAACCGCAGGTAACGGATGTGGTGGCTGTTGCAGACGAGGCGGAACTGCTGACGGCGGCTTATGCTTTGGAACAGCACAGCGAGCATCCCTTGGGGGTGGCGGTGTGCCGCTATGGGCAGCAGGCCGGGATGACACCGGAAAAGGTAACCGAGTTTCAGGTGTTGCCGGGCAACGGACTCACCGCCCGGATGGGTGAAACCTTTGTGCTGGGCGGTAGCGAGGCGTTTGTCCGTCAGCACTTGTCCATACCGGATGAACTGGTGCAGACCGCCGGGCGGTTTGCCGAGGAGGGCAAGACCCCTTTGTTTTTCGCCGCCGATAACCGGTTGTTGGGTATCGTCGCCGTAGCGGATACCCTTAAACCGGACAGCGCCGATGCTGTCCGGCAGTTGAAGGAGATGGGCATTCGTGTGGTGATGCTCACCGGCGATAATCGGCGCACCGCCGCCGCCATCGGCCGTCAGGCCGGTGTGGATGAGGTGGTGGCCGAGGTGCTCCCTCAAGACAAAGAGAGGGAGGTGCGCCGCCTTATGGAGGCGGGCCCCACGGCGATGGTGGGGGACGGCATCAACGACGCCCCGGCGCTGACCGCCGCCGACGTGGGTATCGCCATCGGCGCCGGCACCGATATTGCGATGGATGCGGCAGACGTGGTGCTGATGCACAGCCGGCTGACGGACGTGCCGGCGGCATTACGGCTTGGCCGAGCCACCCTGCAGAAGATACGCACCAACCTGTTTTGGGCATTTTTCTACAACACCTTGGGGATTCCCTTGGCCGCCGGTGTGTTTATCCCCTTGTTTGGATGGCAACTGAACCCGATGTTTGGTGCGGCGGCTATGTGTCTGTCCAGTTTTTGCGTTATGACCAATACCCTGCGGCTGAATCGGTTTAAGATGCACCCGGCTGCACATACTAAGAACGAATGTTGTGGATGCCACCACGACTGCACAGATCATCAGGAAAAGGAGGTAACGACTATGGAAAAGACCATTAAGGTAGAGGGGATGATGTGTCCCCACTGTGAGGCTCACGTGAGATCCGCCCTGGAGGATATCCCCGGGGTGGAAAGTGCCGTGGCCGACCGCCACACCGGCACCGCCACCGTGACCCTGTCCACCGAGGTGGAAGAGCCGGTCCTGCGGGCGGCTGTGGAAGCCCAGGGCTATAAAACGCTGGACTGATGAAAAAGGGACCGCAACTTTTGTGTTGCGGTTCCTTTTTTGGTTGCACCGGAGGGAATAATGTGATAAAATGAAACTATACCTAAGATAATGTGAGGGAATGCTATGGCGCTGAATGAAAAAAGGAAAAACCGTCTGCGGCAGGTGATTCGGTCCACAATGCTGGTGGTGGCGGTGTTTTTGCTGTTGATTGCTTTGGTGATCCCGGTTGCCAACAATGCTGTAGCATTGGGGGTGGAGCGGGAACTGAAAGACGCCGCCTTGCCGCCTCAGACCGAACTGGTGGAGTCCATCTCGGCGGCGGGCAGATACACCGGACAGGAAATGCGCTATTTCGGCGCTGTTTTGTTAAAGAGCGATCTGACTTTGGATGAGATCACCGCCCATTATTCAAACTACACCGTGGAATATCAGATGGATTCCGCTATCCGGGCGGTGGGAAAATCCGGTGACGGTGAAGATAACCTTACCTTTAAGACCTCGTTGGAGGGTGCCGGGTATTACATTGTGTACCGGTGGGGGAGCGCCCCTGCCTGGCTCAAAGGCATATTGGATATGGACATTCGATAAGGAGGCTGATCGTATGACGAACTATCCCACTCCGCATATCAAAGCCACCCCGGCGGATTTTGCACCCACGGTGCTGATGCCGGGCGACCCGCTGCGGGCACAGTTTATCGCCGAGAATTTTCTGGAGGATCCCCGCCTGGTCAACAATGTCCGGGGTGTGCAGGGGTACACCGGCACCTATGAAGGCGTCCCGGTATCGGTGATGGCCAGCGGTATGGGTATGCCGTCTATGGGGATCTATTCCTACGAACTATTCCACTTCTTCGATGTGCAGACCATTCTCCGGGTGGGGTCCGCCGGTGCTTTGTCTGAAAACATCCGAGTTCGTGACATCGTATTGGGTATGGGCGCCTGCACCAATTCGGCGTATGCAAACCAATACGGTCTGCCCGGGACGTATGCTCCCACGGCGGATTATGGGGTGCTCCGTGTCTGTGCGGATATTGCCGCAGAAATGGGTCTGCCCACCCACGTAGGCAACCTGCTGTCTTCGGACACCTTCTATGCCGACAACGGCCAAGAGGCCAACGCCGCCTGGGCAAAGATGGGCGTGATGGCGGTGGAGATGGAGGCGGCAGCGCTGTATATGAATGCCGCCCGGTGCGGAAAACAGGCCCTGGCCATCTGCACCGTTTCCGATCACATTCTCACCGGAGAAGCCACCACCGCCGAAGAACGGCAGTCCTCCTTTACGCAGATGATGGAATTGGCGCTGAAAACGGCGAAGGCCTTGGGCTGAAAGGAGAGAAGACCGTGAAACGTGTCTTTCTGATCGTGTTGGATTCCTGCGGTATCGGCGCTCTGCCGGATGCCGGCTCATTTGGCGACCGGGATCCCCATACCCTGCGGCGGATCTCCGGGTCATCGGATTTTTCGGTTCCCAATCTGCTGAAGATGGGGTTGGGAAATATCGACGGACAGGACTATCTGCCCGGTGAAAAGGCGCCCGCCGGCGCCGTTGCCCGGTTGGCGGAGCGCTCTGCCGGCAAGGATACCACCATCGGCCATTGGGAGATCGCCGGCGTGGTGTCCGAAAAGCCGTTGCCCACCTATCCCGAGGGGTTTCCTCCGGAGGTGCTGGAGGCGTTCTCTGCCGCCACCGGACGGGGCGTGCTGTGCAACCGCCCCTATTCCGGAACGCAGGTGATCGCCGATTATGGCGAACAGCATCTGCGCACAGGGGATCTGATCGTGTATACCTCGGCGGACAGCGTGTTTCAGATCGCCGCCCACGAGGATAAGGTGCCCATCGAAACCCTGTATGACTATTGCCGGAGGGCAAGAGGGATCTTACAGGGAGAACACGGCGTTGGCCGGGTGATCGCCCGGCCCTTCACCGGAGAGGCGCCCTTTACCCGCACCGCCCACCGGCGTGATTTTTCTCTGGAGCCTCCGGCACCCGCTTTGCCGGATATGGTGTCCTCCGCCGGGCAGACCGTCTGGGCGGTGGGCAAGATCAGCGATATTTTTGCCGGGCGGGGTATCACCCGCAGCGACCTGACCCACGGCAACGCCGAGGGAATGGAAAAGGCCTTGGAGGCGGTGCAGACCGAATTTGAGGGCTTGTGCTTTGTAAATCTGGTGGATTTTGATATGCTGTATGGACACCGGCAGAATGTGGACGGCTATGCCGCCGCCCTGACCGCTTTTGACCGGTGGCTGCCGACCTTTATGGCGAAAATGCGCCCGGAGGATATGCTGATGATCACCGCCGACCACGGCTGTGACCCCGGCGATGACCACACCGACCACACCCGGGAATACGTGCCGTTGCTGATTTATGGCGATCGGGTCGAGCCGGTGAATCTGGGCACCCGACCCACCTATAGCGATATTGCCGCCACCGTGGCGGAATACCTGAATGTACCCTATTCCGGGATGGGGGAGAGTCTGCTGTCCCGCTTTGTAAAGGAGTGAGTCCTGTGACCGAAAGGGAACTGTGCCGAAAGGCGATAGAAGCCAAAAAATATGCCTATGCGCCTTATTCCGGTTTTTGTGTGGGTGCGGCGTTGCTTTCTGCCGACGGCGAAGTGTATACCGGCTGTAACATCGAGAATGCCGCATTTTCGCCCACCGTCTGCGCTGAGCGCACCGCCTTATTTCAGGCGGTCAGCGAGGGAAAACGGCAGTTTGCGATGTTGGCGGTGGTGGGCGGAAAGGGAGAGGATATAGCCCCGGCCACACCACCCTGCGGAGTTTGCCGTCAGGTTTTGGCTGAGTTTTGTCCGCCGGAATTTCCGATCTTGCTGGTGCAGAGCGAAACGGAATACGAACAATGCACCCTGGGGGACTTACTGCCTCGGGCGTTTGGCGCCGGATTTGTGACAAAATCATTTTGACAGAAACAAAGAGTTGTGATAAAATAAGGATATTCCAAGCAAAGGAGCGGTAATTATGGGGAACATTTGGCACGATATTGACCCTTCTCGTATTCAACCGGAGGATTTTATCTGCGTGATCGAGATACCCAAAGGAAGCAAAAAGAAGTATGAACTGGATAAAGAGACCGGTTTGATTTTGTTGGACCGGATCCTGTATACCTCCACCCATTATCCCGCCAACTACGGTTTTATCCCCCGTACCTATGGCGATGACGGTGACCCGCTGGATGTGCTCTTGTTGTGCGCAGAGCCGTTGGAGCCTATGTCGCTGGTGCGGGCGTATCCCATCGGCGTCATCAATATGATCGATAGCGGGCACAACGACGAAAAGATCGTGGCCATTCCTTTCAACGATCCCAACTACAATATGTATAAGGATATTTCCGACCTGCCCCGGCATATCTTTGATGAGATGCGCCATTTCTTCACGGTGTATAAGAACCTGGAGAACAAAACCACCGCCGTGGACGAGGTCACTCCCCGTGCCAATGCGGTCAAGGTAATGGAAGAATCCATTGACCGCTATATTGAGGTCTTTTGCAAGGCACATCATAATTAACATCCAAACCCACAACCGCACAACGGCAAAAACCAGTCGTTGTGCGGTTTTTGCTTATGTAAAGTCGATGAACTTTACAGTTGTTTTCCCGCTGCTTGTTGTTTTGCGGTGGTTGCAAGAACGGCCTGTTTGTGGTAAACTATAAGAGAACGGTTGTTTGTAACGGAGAGCATTCCGGCGGGTGTGTAGGGTTGACCCTCGGCGGATGCGAGCCCTTACCGAAACATTAACCATCAGAACGGAGGAATCAGAATGAATGTATGTGTATATGGGGCGTCCAGCACCCAGATAGATACCGCCTATATCGCTGACACCGAGGTGCTGGGCGAGGCTCTGGCAAAAGCGGGGCATACCCTGGTGTACGGTGCCGGCGGCGCCGGGCTGATGGGAGCGGTTGCCCGAGGAATGACCCGTGGCGGCGGTAAAGTGGTGGGGGTGGTGCCCTCCTTTTTGAAGGTGGACGGCATCCTCTACGACCGGTGCGATGAGATGGTATACACCGAAACGATGCGGGAGCGCAAACAGATCATGGATGAGCGGTCGGAGGCGTTTGTGGTGACCCCCGGCGGTATCGGCACCTATGAAGAGTTCTTTGAGATGTACACTCTCAAGCAGTTGGGGCGCCATCAGAAACCCATTGTGATCTATAACATCGGCGGGTATTATGACCGGCTGTTGGATATGCTCCGGTACACGGTGGAGGAGCGGTTTATGCAGGAAAAAAGCCTGCAGCTCATAACCGTGGCCACCACCCCGGAAGAGGTGCTGGAGCAGTTATCCAGACCGGCTGACCGCATCGACATTAAAGAAACCAAATTTGTGTAAGAAAAAGGATGCCTCGTGAGGCACCCTCCGTAAGGAAGGTGCCTCAGTTATATTCGCCTGACGGCGAGT
>CAYSRL010000016.1:12400-15534 GCA_964433515.1 uncultured Ruminococcus sp. | reverse complement strand
TGGGGCGGTTTTTGGTTGGTGCAACACCGTAGGGGCGATTCACGAATCGCCCGAAAATGCGAGAGGGCACGGAGGGAGAAGTTAGGAGTTAGGAGTGAGGAATGCAGTCAAGTCTGTGCGGGGTTTGCGGGAGGGCACGGAGGCCCTCCCCTACGGTTTGGATTTGAGTCTGTGCGGGGTTGGTGGTGTGGATTTTGGTTGGTGCAACACCGTAGGGGCGGGCGCCCTCGACCGCCCGTTAACCCCCATCCGTCTGCGGATCTTATCCAAACCGACACGAAAAAGCCGAGGCAACCGCCCCGGCTTTTGGTTTATTCCACCTCTAACAATTCCTCTCGCAGACGGCGGATGATCCGCTTTTCCAAGCGGGATATGTAACTCTGGGAGATCCCCAGCCGGTCCGCCACCTCTTTTTGGGTGTGCTCCTGCTGGCCGCAGATGCCAAACCGCAGGTGCATGATCTGCTGTTCCCGGGGGGACAGCCGAGCCACACAATTGAGAAGTTGTTGCCGTTCCGCCTGGGCTTCCAAATCCCGATGCACTTCGTCCGGATCGCTGCCCAATATATCCGACAGGAGCAATTCATTGCCGTCCCAGTCCACATTGAGCGGCTCGTCAAAAGAGATCTCACTCCGTTTTTGGGCGTTTTTCCGCAGATACATCAGAATTTCGTTCTCAATGCACCGGGAAGAATAGGTGGCCAATTTGATGTTCCGCTCCGGACAGAACGTCCGCACCGCCTTGATAAGCCCGATGGTGCCGATGGAGATAAGATCCTCCAACCCCACCCCGGAGGACTCGAATTTTCGGGCAATATACACCACCAACCGCAAATTATGGGTGATCAGCGTATCCCGGGCGGACTCATCGCCGGCCTGCAACCGGCAGAGAACCGCCCGTTCCTCCTCCGTATTCAGCGGCGCCGGCAGAATGTCCGCACCGTGGATATAGTGGACCGGCTCACCGCCGAGAAACCGTAAAAACCGCACAACCAAGCGGTTTAGCCATCTGTAAAGTCTATTCACTTGACACCACTCCTTGTCAACTGTTCGCCCAAAGCCGTTCCGATAAGGCCCCGGTATTCACCCCGGCCCAGCCGCTCGCACACCGCCACATAGCACTCTCGCAGGGGGATCTCGCTTTTGGCGGTTATCGCCGCCAGCCCGGTGGGGATAAAGGCGGGCAAAAGCCCCCCACCGCCCACCGTATCGTAGGGGATCAACCGCCAGCCGCCGGCCACCGGCAATTCCTCGGCGGGCGGCACCGTCAGCACCTGCTCCGCCACATCCCGCTCCACCACCAGAACCCCATAACCGGAAAAGGGCTCCGTCAAGTGATTTCCGCTATCGTACAAACAAGGAAATTCCACTTGTTTCTCCCCCACCGTCAGCCGTATCCGGAAGGTGTGCCCGGCTGGGGCACGGCGCCGCAACAGGTGATCCGACAGCCACAGGATACCATAGCACAGCACGGTAAACCCAACCAGCAACAAAGGCGGCACATTGTAATACACCACCCCATTGAGCACGTAAAACCCCTCCGGCGCCGCAAAAAAGTATAGCGCCCCGCACAGCCCCGCCAACCCGGCAGACAGCACGAAAAGCAACAGCACCCGGCGGGCAAATTCCCGCCAGCCCTGCCACCGGAAGGCTGCCAGCACCATCAACAGGGCCGCCGCCAATTTCACCGCCAGGTCCAGCCACACCGAAAAGGCGGGCAAAAACAGCACAAAGCAGGAAAGGGCACCCACGAGCGCTCCCGCCGCCAACCGCCAAGGGCGTCCGCCGCCGCCCAGCCTACGCCGGACCCCCAACAGCAGCAGATAATCGATCCACCAGTTGAGGGTCAACAATACATCTACATATATGGTCACCGCTGTCACATCCTTACCCGCCCATTATAATCCCCGGGCGGTGCGGGATTTTGCCGAAATGGGGTGCTAAAACCAAAAAGGGACTTGCCCTCCCATTTGGTGATGTGGTATAATGCTATACAACGCTATGACTAAGGAGCACCGTCTATGGAAACTGTCCGCACCGACCAACTGGTGGCCAAACAACTGAACGTGGACCTCCCGACCGCCGCCGCCCTGATCATGGAGGGGCGCATCTGGATCGGCAACGTGCCCGCCGACAAGCCGGGCACCCCTCTGCCCGCCGACACGACGGTCACCTGCCGGGAAAAAGCCAAAAAATACGCCAGCCGATCCGGGTATAAACTGGAAAAAGCGCTGGCGCACTTTGCCATCGACCCTGCCGATCTCACCGTCTGCGACATCGGCGCCAGCAACGGCGGATTCACCGATTGCCTGCTTCAAAACGGCGCCAGCCGGGTGTTTGCGGTGGACGTGGCCTATGGCATCCTGGACTATAAACTCCGGACCGACGACCGGGTGACGGTGCTGGAGCGCACCAACGCCCGCAACCTGACCCCCGAGCAACTGGGGGGCACCATCTGCGATATGGTGACGGTGGACGTGTCCTTTATCTCGCTGAAAAAGATCTATCCCGCCATTCACCGGGTGCTGAAGGCAGGCGGTGAGGTGGTGACCCTCATCAAACCCCAGTTTGAGGCCAAGCAAAAGGAACTGGGCAAGAACGGTATTCTGAAAGATCCCGCCGCCACCCTGCCGCCATTGATGGCGGAGCTGTTTGCCTCGGCGGCGGAGAACGGTCTGACCGTGTTGGGACTGACCGTCTCCCCCATCCACGGCACCAACGGCAACGTAGAGTATCTGGCCCACTACCGCCACACCGCCCCCACCGAGGAGGAGATGGCCGGGTATGAGCAGATGATCCAGAACGTACTGGAATTACAGCCGGATATGTAAAAAGTAAGACTGGGCAACGGATATTCCGTTGCCCAGTCTTTTTTAGGTTTCATCAGTTTGGAGCCGCCGGAAGAGCGATCTCGCCGGTTACAGCGTGAACCAAAAGCGTATCTACCAATTGGAAGTCACCGGTACCGCCTTCTTCCGCTATCAAATATCGCAGTCCCATACGATACAGCGGATCGTCCTCGGTGGGAGCGTCTATTGCATAAATAGAGATCACGTAACCGGTTTCCGTGTCCTTTTCACCCGGTTGTACATCCCAATAATCAGCAGCGATCCCAATGGCCTCGGTTTCGCTGAT
>CAYSRL010000016.1:0-12300 GCA_964433515.1 uncultured Ruminococcus sp. | reverse complement strand
TCCGCCGTCACCTGGGGCGGATAGGTCTCCATCACGTAATCGGAGTGGGAGATCAGATATTCCTCACCCACCTGCGGATCCAATTTCGGAAAATAATAGGCATAATTGACCCATACTTCATTGAATTTCTCGTTCTCATAGCATTTTATCAGCATCGTACCGTTGGCGACCTGCGTTACCTTGCCGGCGAATAGATTATCTCCACCGTCGTCGTTCGGGTCGCCGAACTGGTCAGAATCCGTTTTGCACAAGCCCACTGCATCCAGATCCTCGGACACGGTGGATCTCGGGTTGGTCAGCAGGCATACCGCCGCCACCACCGCCGCCACAACCGCCAGAACGATCACCCAGAAAGCGGGCTTCTTATAACTGAGCACCGCTTTTATCCGGCTCTTGACCCCGGTCTCACCAAAGGCCAAAGGACAGGCGGTCACCAGATGCCGGGGAGCACTGCAGGCAAGCAGCGTCTCGGAATAGGACTTTCGCTGGGTGACGTCCATATCCCGAATCACCCGCTGGTCACAGGCGGCCTCGATATCCCGGCACAGCAGAACATACCCCAACCACAGCAGAGGATTGAACCAGTAAACGGTCAACAGCAGGAAACCCAAGGGTTTCCACCAATGGTCCCGGCGCCGGATATGGGCCTCTTCGTGCGCCACCACGCTCAGCCTGTCCGCCTCCGATAAGGTGGTGGGCAGATAGATCCGGGGGCGGATGATCCCCAAAATAAAGGGGGTGGCGATGCGGTCACACTGCCAGATGTTCCGTTGCACACGCACCGACTCCCGCACCCGCCATTTCAGCCGCAGGGTGGTGATCACCATATACAGCGCCATCATCACCATACCCAGCACCCACACATAGGCCGCCAGAATGGACACCACCTGCATTGGGTTGACGCTGTTCATCGTCTGAGGGGCAAAACTGTCGGATATCACCGGATTTATCACCGCATCCACCGCCGGCACACCGCTATGGATGATAGGGGTATCGTACAAAAAGGTGTCCACCGGCACCGTCTCGGCGCTGGGGATAAGGCTGAGCACGCTCTCAAAGGAGAAGGGACACACCAAGCGTATCGCCACCAGCGCCCACAGCAGACAATGAATCCACTTGGGGGCACGGCGGAACACCAGCCGGAGCAACAGCACCGCCAGTACCAGCCATCCGGCGGTGATGCTCATATTGACCAGATGCAGAAATACAGCCTCCATACTTATCCCTCCTCATAGCCGTCGATCAAACGGCGGATCTCCGCCACCTCGGCGGCGGTCAGACTCTTGCGGGCGGTAAAGGCCGCCACAAAGGCGGGCAACGAGCCGGCAAAGGATTCCTCCACCACCTGTTCGCTCTGGCGGGCATAAAACTCCTCCCGGGTGATGAGGGCGGTAACCTGTCCCCCCTCGCTCTTAAACAGGCCCCGGTCGGTCAGCCGCCCCAGCACCGTATAGGTGGTGGTGCGCTTCCACTGGAGTTGCTGTTCACAGAGTTTGACCAGTTCTTTGGTGGTCATCGGTTGGTTCTCCCAGATGATGTCCGCAAAGCGGGACTCCACCACACCCAGTTTCCATTCTGCCATCGTATCGCCTCCTTATGCTCGGTTGTCTACAACCTGTCGTCAGTTATAGTCTACACGTTGTAGACGGATTTGTCAAGAGGTTTTGCAAAAAAATAAAACCTCTGTCCGAAAACAGAGGTCTTATCGCTCTTACAGTTTGGAATAGCCGTGGCCGTTGATGAGGGCGTCCAGTTTGACCCCCGCCTTGCACTGGGGACATTCGTGGGCCAGATGGCTGGCATAATCCGGCAGGTTCTGGGGGTTAAAGCAGGAACGGACGGTATAGCCCCCCACCGACTCGGTGGTGGCAAAAATGGAGGAGACCCCAACCACGTGACCGCCGTAATAGTCCACCGCCTGGATGGCGCCCAGGGCGGTATAGCCGGTGGTGACCGAGGCCGCCAGGATCAGCACGTGTTTGCCCGCCACCATAGGAACCAGATTGTCACGAAGCAGCAACTGACTGCCGGAGGTGTGCTCGGGGGTCATCACGTAAATGGTTTTGTGGGCATTCATATTCATATACCCGCTCCGGGTCAGTTCATCCGCCAGACAGGTGGCGATCACCTCGGTGCCGTCCAGGCACAGAATGGTGTCCACGATGGTGGTGGTATCGTAGTATGGGAGCAGTTCCTGGGCCACCGCTTTTGCCTCGGATAAACGGGTCTTTTGGGTGGTAACGTCGATATAATAATTGGTGTGGCTGTGACTGGTAGCAAAATGCCCCTGGGTCACACGCAAAAACAAATTTTGTCGTTTGGTGGGTAATTTGAAAGTTTTTCCGGTCGGCATAGCAGAACCTCCTACTTCTAAGTGTGTGGTTCATTATACACCATTCTGCCCGAATACACAAGAGAAAAAATAAAGAAACCGCAATTTTTGTGCATTATCACAAAACGGAAGGGCTGTTTCTGTATGCAATGGCGTGGTTTAGTCCCCGGAACGCCCGAATTGGCAGTCGTTGTTACCGGAATGGGTGGTGAACATCTCCAGCATATTCACCGGGTCGTCAAAGTCTGCCAGCCACCCCTCCCGGGCGATATCAAAATTGCCCTTTTTCCGTTCCTCCAGAAACGTGTTCCATTCCATCTGTTGAATGGACATCTGGATGCCCAACTCGGCGAAATCCTGTTGCATAATTTGTGCCGCCGCCACGTGGTTGGTGCCGTCGTTGGTGAGATACTCGATGGAAATGGGCGTTTCCTTAGACAGTTTCCCATTCTTATCAAAGCGGAATCCCGCCGCCCGCAGATATTCCCGGGCCTTTTCCAGCGTCCCCTCATAATCGTCGTTGATGGCATCAACGTCGTAATAGGAGTTGGCGGCGGCGGTGGCCTTAAACTGACCGCCGTTGCCGTCCGCCATCCCCAAAGGGATATAGGAGGAGGCCGGCACCTGGCCGGTCTGCCCCACCGTTTCGCAGATGGCGTTGCGGTCGATCAGCAGGTTAAAGGCCAGCCGCATACAGGCCGCCTGCTCCGGGGTCTTGTCGGCAAACAAGTCACTTTTGGCGTTGAAACCCACATAATAGGTGCCCAGATTGTCCACCACCTGCAGTTCCCCGGTGTCCGCTTTCAGCAGACCGGCCAATTCGTCGGTGGGGATGGTGTCGATCACATCCACATTCCCGGCGTTGTAGGCGGCATAAACGGCGGTGGCATCCGACGACAGCATAAACTCCAGTTTGTTCACCGTCACCTCATCGGCTCTGTGGTAATAGGGGTTTTTCTCATAGGTCATGGCCACATCGTGGGTCCAGCCGGTGCAGACATACGGGCCGTTGGACACAAACCCGGCCTCGGTGCACCAAGCGCCGGGGTTATCCCCCTCCGCAAGCGCTGCCGCCGGCACCGGGAAGAACAAGGGGGAGGCCAACAGCCCCTCCATATAGGCGCAGGGGGTGCTGAGCGTAAACTCCAGCGTGGTGGGGTCGGTGGCGGTCACCGCCAGCTGGTTGGGGTAGCCCTTGAAAATATTGAACATATACCCATAATCGGAACCGGTGGCGGTGGCGGCCGCCCGTTTCCAGGATCTCTCAAAGTCGGCGGCGGTCAGTTCGGTGCCGTCAGACCACTTAAGACCTGTCCGCAGAGTGACGGTATAGGTCACCGAACCGTCCTGTGCAGGGTCAGTGACGGTATAGTCAATGGCCAGGTCCGGTATGGTTTTGCCGGCTTCATCGTAGGTATACAGCCCCGCAAAGGAGTTGACCACCAGACAGGCGCCATCCACCGTGCTGTTCAGCGCCGGGTCCAGAGAACTGGGTTCGCTGGCCAGATTCACCCGCAGGGTGTCGGAACCGTTCTGCATTTCCACCTGCTGAAAAAACTTATAGCCAAACCGATTGGAATACAGCCCCGACACATAATCCTTGGCCATATAGACATCGTTATAATAGTATAGCGGGATCACACAGCCGTTGGCCATCAGCATATCCTCTGCTTTATGCATCAGTTCCGTCCGTTTGGCGTTGTCCGTCTCGGTTTTGATCCGAGCAATCAGGTCATCATAAGCATCCCACCCTTCGATGGGATCCACGAAAGCGTCGCTCACCAATTCCTTGGCATCCTTTGCCGGGGTTTCATCCCCCTCGTTGGTGTCACCGCCACCGCAGGAACACAAAGTCAACAGCAACGCCGCCACCAACAACCATACAGAAAACCGTTTATTCATACTATTTCCTCCCTAAATCATCACACATAATGGCAGGCGCATCGGTGTCCCCCGCCCCGATCGGTCAAAGGCGGACACTCCCGGGCGCATCGCTCGGTAGCCCGGGGGCATCGGGTACGGTAAGGGCAACCGGAAGGCACATCCAACGGACTGGGCACATCCCCCCGGGGGATGATCCGTTGCCGTTCTTTTGCCGCATCCGGGTCCGGTATGGGCACCGCCGACAACAACGTCTGGGTATAGGGGTGCAAGGGGTGACTATACACTTCCCGAGCATCCCCTATCTCCACGACCCGCCCCAGATACATCACCGCAATCCGGTGGGAAATGTGGCGCACCACCAACAGGTCGTGGGCAATAAACAAATAAGCCACGCCCAAACGCTGTTGCAACTCCTCAAACATATTGATGACCTGCGCCTGAATGGACACGTCCAATGCGGACACCGGCTCATCACACACGATAAATTCCGGCTCCAGCGCCAACGCCCGGGCAATCCCGATGCGCTGACGCTGTCCTCCGGAAAACTCGTGGGCATAGCGGGTGGCGTGCTGAGAATTCAGCCCCACATAGCCCATCAGTTCCAACACCCGCTCCCGCCGCTCTTTGCCGGTGGCACACAGCCGGTGCACATCCAACGGCTCGCCGATAATATCCTCCACCGTCATTCGGGGATTGAGAGAGGAATAGGGGTCCTGGAACACCATCTGCATCTTCCGGCGCATCCGCCGGATGTTCCGGTCGGTGACCTCTTCACCGTCCAACAGCACCTGTCCGCCGGTAGGCTTATACAACCGCAGAACACTCCGGCCTACGGTGGATTTACCGCAACCGGACTCCCCCACCAGACCTAAGGTCTCTCCCCGATTCACCGTAAAAGAGACCCCATCCACCGCCTTGAGGGGAGTGGTACGCCAGAACCCGGTACGCACCGGGAAATACTGTTTGAGATCCCGCACCTCCAAAAGCAGGTCACTCATCGGCGCTCCCTCCTTCCCGCACATTCTCCCAGCAGGAGGCACTGTGACCGGCGCCAAAAGACAACTCCTCCGGCATCTCCTTAAGACACACCGCCATCGTCTCCGGGCATCGGGCGCAGAAAGGGCATCCCTCCGGCAGATCAAGCAGGTTAATGGGTGAGCCGGGAATGGGGATCAAGGTTTGTTTCTCCCCCTCCGCTGTGGGGATGGAACGGAGCAGACCTTTGGTATACTGGTGGCGGGGATGATAGAACACGTCCCGGACAGCGCCCCGCTCACAAATACGGCCGCCGTACATCACCACCACATTGTCGCACATACCCGCCACCACGCCCAGATCGTGGGTCACCAACAACACCGCCAGCCCCATCTCCTGCTGCAACCGGGAAATCAGTTCCAATATCTGAGCCTGAACGGTCACATCCAGGGCGGTGGTCGGCTCGTCCGCAATCAGAATATCCGGCTCACAGGCAAGCGCCATCGCAATCATCACCCGTTGCCGCATACCGCCGGATAACTCATAAGGGTATTGAGAAAGACGGCGTCCGGGGTCGTTGATGCCCACCATCTTCAACAGCTGTGCGGCCCGGCCACGAGCCTCACGGCCTTTTTTGTCGGTGTGCAGGACAATGGCCTCCACCAGTTGTTCCTCCACCGTCAGCACCGGATTCAGACTGGTCATCGGGTCCTGGAAGATGATCGAACAACATTTTCCTCGGAAAGCACGCATCTGCCGTTCCGACCATTGAGTAATGTCCTGCCCCTTATAGTAAATAGCGCCCTCTACCACCCGACCGCCGGGAGATAAAATCCCCATAATGGAATAGGCGGTGACGCTCTTGCCGGAACCAGACTCCCCCACCACACCCAGTATTTCACCATAGTCGAGGGTGAAGGACACCCCATTCACCGCTCTCACCTCGCCGGCCTCGGTGAAGAAGGAAGTATGCAGGTTTTCCACACGAAGCAGAGGTTCATTCATACTCATCACCTCTTTAATTTGGGATCAAAAGCATCTCTAAGTCCATCACCCAACAAATTCAGACTCAGCACAATCAAACATATCATCAATGCCGGAAACAGCAATTTGTAGGGATAGGTCTGGATGCCCTCCCGGGCGGCATTGGCCAACGACCCCAAAGAAGGCATCGGCGCTTTGACCCCCAGCCCCACAAAGGACAGATAACTTTCGGTGAAAATGGCGGCAGGGATCTGCAACGCCACCGAAACAATGATCACCGACAGACAGTTGGGCAGGATATGGCGCAGAATTATGCGGGGGGCCCCTGCCCCCACCGACCGAGCCGCCAGCACGTATTCGTTCTCCTTGACCGACAGTATCTGTCCCCGCACCAGGCGAGCCATCCCCACCCAGTACAGCAGACCAAACACCAGAAAGATGGACAGCATATTGGTGCCCAGTTCCGCCGCCCACGTGCCGGGCGGAAACACCAACACCTCACCCAGCACCACCGACAGAAGAATGATGATCAGCAGGTCAGGCAGAGAATAGATGATGTCCACCACCCGCATCAGCACCAGATCCACTTTACCGCCCAGATAGCCGGAGATACTGCCCACCACCAGACCGATGATCAACACGATAAGGCTGGCAACCACCCCCACCGCCAGCGACACCCGGGTGCCGTAGACCACCCGCACGAAATAATCCCGGCACAGCTCGTCGGTGCCCAGAATGTGGGGAAACAGCCTTTCTCCGGTACGCTCCATATACTGCATTTCCATTTCGCTGTAGGTGAAAGGCGCCAAATTCTTAGCCCCCAGATCCCGGCGCCCATCCACCTTAAGAATCTCATCATAGCCATAGGGCACCAAATACGGCACCGCCACAATGCCGATCACGATCACCGCCAACAGCACCAGGCTTATCACCGCCAACGGATTGCGGAACAAACGCCGGATACCGTCCCGGAAAAAGGTGGTGCTCTCGCTCATCACCTCTTGCTGGGCTTTTTCCCGGTCGGTGAGTTTGCGAAACCGGGACAGATCCAGTTGGGCGCTCAGGGGATTTTTGCGGGGATATGCGTCATTTTTGCTCATACTATCACCATCATTCGAATTGAATACGGGGGTCCGCCGCCTTATACAACAGGTCGGACAGCAGATTCGCCACCACCATAATCACCGCCAAAAACACCGTCGTGGCCATAATCATTGTGTAATCCCGATCATTGATAGCGGTGATGAATTTGCTGCCGATACCGCCAATCGTAAAAATGGTCTCCACCACCATCGATCCGGTGATGATATAGGCTATCTGGGGGCCGGCGTAGGTAATCACCGGAATCAGCGCATTACGCAAAGCGTGGCGAAACACCACCTGCCAATGGGATACCCCTTTGGCACGGGCGGTGCGGATATAGTCCTGCCCCAACACATCCAGCATCCCGGTCTTGGTCAGCCGGGTGATATACGCCATCGGATAGGCCGCCAAGGACAGCACCGGCAACAGATAGTTGGGGTTGCCCGCATTCCACACCGGCACCCACTGAAGCCGGATGCAGAAAAGAAGCAACAGCAATGTGGCCAACACAAAAGAGGGCACCGCCGTAAACAAGGTGGAAAAAAAGACGATCGTCCGGTCCGGCCACCGATTGCGGGTCAAGGCGGCAATACACCCCAACAAAATCCCGGACACCGTCGCCAGCGCCATCGCCATCAGCCCCAATCGGGCGGAAATGGGAAAGGATTCGCCAATGATCGTGGAGATCTCCCTGCCGGATTTTAAGGAGACCCCAAAATCGCCCCGCAACAAATTCCCCATCCAACGAAAAAACTGGATGTAGACCGGGTCATTCAGCCCATACCGCTCATTCAGCGCCTCTACGGTGGCCGGGTCCAGCGCCTTTTCGCTGCTGAAAGGACCGCCGGGAACCGCCTGCATCGCCCCAAAGGTGAACACGCAAATAACAAACACCGTCACCGCCGCCAGCAACAGCCGTTTTACCACATAGATCGCCAACCGTGAGTCCACGTTCCTCAGCTCCCTTTTTGCTCATTCGGTTTCAGTATGAGCGAAAACCGGGAAAACATACCCCAAAAAAGCAGAAAAGCCTTCGGCAATTGCCGAAGGCTTTTCATTTGGTTTATTATAGTACGATCAGTTGTTTTTCGCTGGCGGTGAGGTTGAGCGAACCGGCCTCGGTGACATACACCATATCCTCAATGCGGACACCAAACTTATTTTCCAGATAAATGCCCGGCTCCACCGTCATCACCATACCCGGTCTCAAAACCGTTTCACACCGGGGGCTGAAGGCGGGGTTTTCGTGGATCTCCACGCCCACGCTGTGACCCAGTCCGTGACCGAAACAACCCTCATAGCCGGCAGCGTTGATGATATCCCGGGCCACTTTATCCACATCCTGGCATACCGCACCGGCACGGATGACCTTTTCGGATTCCAGTTGGGCTTTCAGCACCGTATCGTACACCAGACGCATCTCATCAGAGGCCTCGCCCACCGCCACGGTGCGGGTCATATCCGAGTGATAGCCACCCACCACGGCGCCGAAGTCCATCGTCACGAAATCGCCCCGCTGAACCACCTTATCGGTGGGGACACCGTGAGGCAAAGAGGAGTTTTTGCCGGATACCACGATGAAATCAAAGGACACGCCCTCGCTGCCCAGGCGGCGCATAAAGAACTCCATATCCAGCATAATCTCTTTTTCGGTGCGACCGGGCTGAATGTGGTTTAGGATATAAGAAAAGGTCTCGTCGGTCATCCGTTGTGCCTGACGGATATGCTCCAGTTCTGCCTCTGACTTGATGGAACGCATATCCGCAATTATGCCGTCGAACCGGTCGCTGTCCGACACCGCCACACCGGTCAGATCCCGGCGCAGAGCCGCCAGACGGCTCACCGGGGTGCTGGTCGCCTCGATAAACAGTTCCTTTACGCCGTATTGCTGACACAATTCCGACACCTTGGCCGGCGGGGACTGTATCACCTGGCAACTGTCCACGGTGGCTTTGGCCTTTTCAAAATAGCGGAAATCAATGAGAAACACCGCCGCATCCCGGCAGATGAACACCGAGCCGGCGCTGGAGGCAAAGCCGGTGAAATAAAAACGGTTGCAGTCGGCGGTCACCAACAAGGCCTGGCCGGATGCCAATTCGCTTTGAATTCGTTTTACACGCTGTTTGATCATAACAATTTACACTCCTTACAGTTCTTTCAGCACCGCACACAGATACGCATATACCCGGGCGGTGGAGGACACCGACAGCCGTTCACGGCAGGTATGGATGTCCCGCATATCCGGGCCGATGGACACAGCGTCCAGACCCGGCAATTTCTCGCAAAACAGACCGCATTCCAGACCGGCGTGGATCGCCAACACGGCGGGTGCCTTGCCGGTTTGGTTTTCCCACACCCGGCACATCACGTCCCGCAAACGGGAATCCTTGCGGTATTCCCAGGCGGGATAGTGGCCGTGGGTGGCGCAGGTGCCGCCGAAACGCTCCGCCACCGCCGAAAGATCGGACAGGAGCGCAGTCTTTTCTTCATTCTTGCTGCTCCGCACCGCAAAAGAGGCACACAAAGTATCCCCCTCGGTTTTGAGAACGCCCAGATTGAGGGAGGTCTGCACCAGACCGGGTATATCCCCGCTCATCGCCTGTATGCCGCCCGGAACGGTGGTGAGAAACTCCACCACCCGGGCGGTGGAGTCCGCCGTCAGCACCCGGTCTGCGGCGGCAGGGGTGACGGTAACGGTCAAATGCGGGTCACCGGGCACCCGGTTTGCCCCCTCAAAGACGGCGGCGGCTTCTGTGGGGTCGCTGTCACAGGCGATCACCGCCTCGCACAGCACCGGTATGGCATTATCCTTTTGTCCGCCGCTGACAGAGACGATACCACCGGACAGGGATCTTAGGAATTGACCCATCACCAGGTTGGCGTTAAGGCGTCCCTTGTCGATCTCCACACCGGAGTGGCCGCCGGTAAGACCGGAAACGGTCACCTTGTATGCCGGCCGTGTGTTCGGTTCATAGGTCAAAGGCAGAGCGATCTCCGCCCGGGCGCCTCCGGCGCAACTGACGGTCAGCACCCCTTCCTCCTCCGAGTCCACATTGATGAGCAAACGCCCCTCTAGGTCGGCAGGGTCCAGACCCACGGCGCCGTCCATCCCGGTCTCCTCATCAATGGTGAACAGCACCTCCAGAGGCGGGTGACACAGGCTATCGGACTCCAGCACCGAAAGCGCCATCGCCACCGCAACGCCATCGTCACCGCCCAGGGTCGTGCCGTGGGCAAACACCCAGTCGCCGTCGGTATCCACCGCCAAACCGTCGGTGGCAAAGTTGATGGCGCAGTCGGGAGCCTTTTCGCACACCATATCCAAATGCCCCTGTAAGATCACCGGGGGATGGGATTCGTAGCCGGGAGTGGCCGGCTTTTTGATAATGACGTTGCCCAAAGCATCCTGCCGATACCAGAGGCTGTGGGATCTGGCAAAATCCACACAGTAATCGCTGATACGGGCGGTATCCCCGGAACCGTGGGGAATGGCGCAGATCTGTTCGAAATAATGAAACACCCTGTTCGGTTGCAGGTGAGTCAGTTTGCCCATATGGGTCACCTCACAAATTTATTGCAGTTTATTATAGCACACCCCTCTGTTTTTCGCAACCGAAAAGAGGGAAGTCATGGGATAAAGCACAGAAAAGCACCCCCGAAACGGACGTTTCGGGGGTGAAGCAGATCACCTTTACAGCTTAAAAAGCCTTGTTCTTACGGCGGTTACAGCTTTTCCACATCCGCATCGGTGATGAGGTGGAAGCCCGCCGCCTCCAGCGCCGTCTCGGCGGCAGCATTATCGGTGGGACGCAACACCACATAGGCGTGTTTCTCGGTACGAGCCATAAAGGCATAGAGATACTCCACGTTGATGCCCGCCTCAGCCAGCACCGCCAACGCCTTGGACAGTTTGCCGGGCTGGTCGCCGATCTTAACACCGATGACCTCCGTGATCTTCAGCACGTAGCCCTTATCTGCCAAAGCGGCAGAGGCAGCCTGGTTGTCGTTGACGATCAGACGGAGCAGACCAAAATCCTGGGTATCGGCGATGGACAACGCCCGCAGGTTGACACCGTGGGATGCCAGAGTGTCGGTGATGTCCACCAGCGTGCCCTGTTTATTTTCTACGAAAACGGTTAACTGTTTTAATGACATACCTCTCTCCCCTTTCCTTAATCGTGCAGTTTGCGCTTATCGATGACACGGACCGCCTTGCCCTCGCTGCGGACAATGCTCTTGGGGGCTACCAGATGCACCTTGGGATTGATGCCCAACATCGTCTTCATCGCATCGGCCAGCGCCTTTTCCTGCTCGGTAACGCCACGAACGGTATCCGAGAACATCTCGGGGTTCATCTCCACATTCACGTCAAACGTGTCGGTATTGCCCACCCGATCCACGATGATCTGATAGTTGGGCTCATAACCCTCTTTAAGCAGAACCGCCTCGATCTGGCTGGGGAACACATTGACGCCACGAATGATCATCATATCGTCGCTGCGGCCCATAGGCTTGCTCATCTTGATATGGGTACGGCCGCAGGAACAGGGTTTCCGGGTCAACACACAGATGTCACGGGTGCGATAACGAAGAAGCGGGAACGCCTCTTTATCCAAACTGGTGAACACCAATTCACCCTTGCTCCCCTCCGGCAGCACCTCGCCGGTATCGGGGTCGATGATCTCCGCCAGGAAGTGATCCTCGTTGATGTGCATACCGGTCTGCTCAGAGCACTCAAAGGACACGCCGGGACCGGAAGTCTCGGTCAGGCCGTAGATGTCATAAGCCTTAATGCCCAGCGTCTTTTCAATGCCACGGCGCATCTCCTCTGTCCAGGGCTCGGCACCGAAAATACCCGCCTTCAGCGGGATCTGGTCCGGGGTATAGCCCTGCTCCTTGAGGGTCTCGCCGATATAGGCGGCATAAGAGGGGGTGCAACACAGAATGGTGGCGGACAGATCGGTCATAAACTGAATCTGCCGCTCGGTATTACCGGAGGACATGGGAAGGGTCAAGCAACCCACACGATGAGAGCCGCCGTT
>CAYSRL010000015.1:0-16750 GCA_964433515.1 uncultured Ruminococcus sp. | reverse complement strand
GTAGTGAATTATTTCATATTTTTCGTAAGAAAAATATTTCATTTAAAATATGTAGTGGTTCGAACACATAGGTCAAAACATCAAAGGGGTTTGGATTTGTGCACCTTGTAGAATCCCCATTCCCCCGGTAGAATCCCATTCTACCGGGGGGAGAGGGGCTTTTGACGGAAGTAGGTGGACGAAACCGCTCTTTCGGTGATACGATGTTCACATCAATGTGAAAGGCGGAACCTAATCTATGCGAACCGTAAAAATTGTGGCCGATTCAGCGGCCGACGTGACCCATCTGACCGGGGCTGACTTTGCCTTTGCCCCTCTGAAAATTTGCACGGCAGACCGGGAGTTTGTGGACGATGCCGCCCTGGACGTGGAGGAGATGGTGCGTTGCTTTGATACCTATAAAGGCAGATCCCACACCTCTTGTCCCAACCCGGCGGATTGGCTGGACGCCTTTGGCGAGGCGGATGATGTTTTCTGCGTCACCATCACCAGCGGCCTGTCCGGCAGTTATAATGCCGCCTGCTCCGCCAAGGAGATGTACGAGTCTGACCATCCCGGTCGCCGGGTGTATGTGCTGGACAGTCTGTCTGCCGGGCCGGAAATGGAGTTGGTTGTCCGCAAATTGGAGGAGTACGTGGCCGCTGGTATGCTGGCTGAGGAGATGGACACCGCCATTCGCCGCTATATGGAAAATACCGGACTTTTGTTTATGCTGGGATCGCTGAAAAATTTTGCCGCCAACGGACGGGTACCCGTGGCGGTGGCCAAGATCGTCGGTGTGCTGGGCATCCGGATCGTGGGCCGTGCCAGCGACAAGGGTCAGTTGGAACCGATGCACAAATGCCGTGGCGAGGCCAATTCCTTAAACGCCATTCTCAATCTGTTGAAAGAGGCGGGTCTGTCCCGGGGCCGGGTGCAGATCTCCCATTGCTTTAATGAGCGTGCCGCTAACGACCTGAAAGAAATGATCGAAAGATCTTTGCCGCAGGCCAAGGTCAGCATTTCCGCTTTGCGGGGTCTTTGCTGTTATTACGCCGAAAAGGGCGGTCTGCTGGTGGGTTTTGAAAAGGAATAACCCTTGCCATCACCCTGTTGTTTGTGTTATAATTCTTCCCAGAGGGGGGATAGGATGAAACACAAATGGCTGACGGCACTTTTGTGCCTGTTCACGGCGTTGTTGGTGATCACCGGCTCCATAGCCCTGCCCATCTATTTCCGACCCTTTTATTACTGGCAGGTGGAGCCTTTGGACATTCCCAAGTCCACCGGCTATGACCGGTCCACGGTGATTGCCGCCTATGACGAGGTGCTGGATTACCTGACCATTCCGGGAGCCGCTTTCGGCACCGGGGTGTTCCCCCACACCGCCGAGGGGGAGAGCCATTTTGCGGACTGTAAAAGGCTGTTCACCCTTAATGCCGCCGTCCTGGTGGTGTCGCTGGCGGCGGTGATGGTGCTGACGGTGTTGCGCCGGCGGGGTGCCTTTCGGTTATGGCGTCCCCGGGGCCGCCATTATACCCTTTGGACGGGCGGTTTGGTGCTGACCGTTTTTGCGGCTGTTGGGGCGCTGGCGGCGCTGGATTTTGACCGGGCGTTCGTGGTGTTCCACCGGCTGTTCTTCCCCGGTAAGGATAACTGGATCTTTAACATCTACGCCGACCCGATCATCAACGCCTTGCCGGAAGAATTCTTCCTTAACTGCGGGTTGTTGATCCTCGGCTCGGTGGTGGCGTGTTCGGTATTTCTTATAATCTACGGTTTGTGTTCCAAAAGCGCAGAGGAATAACCTCTGCGCTTTTGCCATAAATTCCCAAAAAGGTTACAACATTGTAACTGGATTTCTGCTATAGAGCATGCTACAATCGAAACAGATCAAGTTTTGTCAAAAGGAGGCGGCGAAGGATGAAAGAGTGGGTGGCTTGGCTGTTGAGCGAAAACAATTCTTCTTTGTCGATCGGGCTGTTTGATGTGTGGCATTTTCTGTATCTCTTTGTGATTTTCGGCGGTTCCGTTATGTTGGCGGTGCTGTATAGAAATAAACCGGCAGCGGCCAAAGAAAAACTGATGCGGCTGTTTGCTTACCTGACGGTGGGGCTGTATGTGGCGGATTTTTTCTTGATGCCCCTGTCCGACAGTTATGACCGGATATCTATTGACAAACTGCCCTTTCACGTCTGCACCCTGATGGCCGTGTTGGCGCCCTTTGTCCAGTTTAATCGGCGGTTTGCGCCAATTAAATCGGCGGTGGTCACGTTGGCGGTGGCTTCTTCGCTGATGTGGATGTGCTATCCCGGGTCGGCTCTGGGCGGTCAACCGCCTTTCAGTTACATCATCTTCCAGACCTTTATGTTCCACGGCGTTTTGTTCTGTTGGGGTTTCCTGAATCTGGCGTTGGGTGCGGTCACTTTGCGGTGGAAAGCGATCTGGAAAGAATTGGTGATCGTGCTGCTTGTTCTGGCTTGGTCTGCCTTGGGTAATACGCTGTACGATGACCAGAACTGGTTCTTTACCAAATACAGCATCTTTCCGTTCTTGACCGATGAGGTGTTGCCTCCGGTGGTGGTGTTCTGTGTGTTTGGCACCTGCTTTTTGGTATATTGCGGCTATTTCGGGATCCGGGCTTTGTTACGGAAGAATCACAAAAAAGAATTGGTTACTGCAACCAGATAAAAAAACAAGCCGTGTCAGCGACACGGCTTGTTTTTTTAGGCTTTCTTACCTAACCTGTTCCAGAACTTAAAGGTCATCGGCCAGACACAGCCGGCAAAGGCGGTGAGCAGGAAATACCGCACGCCGTCTGCCACATACACATCTCCGATGAGGCTTTGCAAGGGGGTCTTCAGGAGGCTTTTGATCAGCAGGACCGGAATAAGGCCCGCCGCTATTTTGAGGATCTGTGCCCACCATACCGCTTTGGTGTCAAAGTGGGTGTGGGCGGTGTCCACCTCATAGGTCAGCCACAGCGCCCCCAGACAGCCCAGCATTTTCCAGGCGTTTTTCATCCCGCTTTCGTAGTTTTGGGGGTCGATGTCCGCCGGGAAGGGGTAGACATACACAAACACCAAAAACCCTACCGTTGCGGCGCACAGGGCCCCCATCAATACCCGCATGGTGGTTTTGCTGTCCATGGCCTTGTTTATCAGGGGATACAGTCCCAGCACCAGCACCGTAGCCACCAGGGCGGAAACGCCTACGTCGGCGGGGGTGTGGACACCCAGCCACATCCGGGATAGGGGCACCAGCACGCACACCGCCAAACAGGCTATCCGCACCCAGACCTGTTTGTTCCACCGGGCAATACTGCCGAAGGTGCCCAGAGCGGACTGGGTGTGACCGCTGGGGAAGGAATAGCCGGTGGCCTCTGCCCGGGCGGATTCCACGATGGTGAAATCCGGGTCTTTCACCCAAGGCCGGGGAATGCGGAACCACAGTTTTAAAAACTGATTGATAACGGTGCCTACCAACCCCACGGTGAGCATATAATAGCCTTCCCGCTTATTGATGCACCAGAAGAACAACAGTCCCACCAGAATAAACACCGTTTCCTCGCCCAGATGGGTAATTAGAGAAAATAATGTATCGCAGAAGGGGTTACGCAAATTTTCCAGAAAATACAAAAATTCCATACAGTCACCTTATTTCTTTTTACGGCTATACCGGCTGAATTTGTCCTTTTTCGCCTTACCGCCGGTGCGATGGGCACCCACCGGGGTGCGGTTGCCGGCGGGCTTGTCGGGGGCTACCAGACAGTTCGGGCCGGTACCGATGAGGTCATACCGTCCGGCTTTTTTCAGCGTTTCCAATACGATCTTTCGGTTTTCCGGGCGGTAATACTGGAGCAGTGCCCGTTGCTCCGCTTTTTCCTTGGGGGTGCGGGGCACATACACCGTGTTCAGGGTCTGGGGGTCCAGACCGGTGTAGAACATACAGGTGGAAACCGTGCCGGGGGTGGGGTAGAAGTCTTGCACCTGCTCCGGGTGGAGTCCCTCTTTTTTGAGGAAACGGGCCAACTTGATGGCGTCGTCGATGGTGCTTCCCGGGTGGGAGGACATCAAATAGGGCACCAGATACTGTTTTTTGCCCTCGCTCTTGGTCAGTTCGTAGAAACGGTTTTTGAATTGCTCGTACACCTTAAAGGAGGGTTTGCCCATATATTTCAGCACCCGGTCGGATACGTGTTCCGGTGCGACTTTCAGTTGTCCGCTGATGTGATGGCGGATGAGTTCCTTAAAAAAGCGTTCATCCTTGTCTGCCACCACATAATCAAAACGAATGCCGGAACGGACAAACACCTTTTTAACGCCGGGGATCTGCCGCAACCGGCGTAAAAGGGTGAGATAATCGTCGTGACTTACCTTTACGGCGGGGCACATAGTGGGCGCCATACACTTTTTGTCCTTACAGGCGCCTCGCTTAAGTTGCCCCTCGCAGGCCGGTTGGCGGAAGTTGGCGGTGGGGCCGCCCACATCGTGAATATAGCCTTTAAAATCCGGCATCTTGGTGATTTTCTGCACCTCTGCCACCACCGAGTCGTGACTGCGGGAGGAGATGATGCGCCCTTGGTGATAGGCCAGGGCGCAGAAATTACAGGCGCCGATGCAGCCCCGGTTATGGATGACCGAAAATTTCACTTCCTCGATGCCGGGGACACCGCCCAAGGCCTCGTAGGAGGGGTGGTAGTCCCGCATATAAGGCAGAGCATATACCCCATCCATTTCCTCGGTGGAAAGGGGCAGGGGAGGAGGATTCTGCACCAAGATCTTGTTTTGGTGGCGCTGGATCACGGTCTTACCCCGGACCGGGTCGTGTTCTTCTTGCTGGATCCGGGTGGAGATGGCGTATTGCTTTTTGCCGTTGTCGGTGGGCTCTTTTACCAGTTCATAGGCGGGGCATTCGGCGGCGGCGGTGGGGATATAGTCGGCGGCCTCCACCGCATAGCAGGTGCCCCGGATATCGGTCAGAGCGGCGATCGGCTCGCCGTCGCTGAGCCGGTTGGCGATCTCCACCACGTGCCGTTCCCCCATACCGTACATTAACAGGTCAGCGCCGCTATCCAGCAGAATAGAGGGGCGCACCCTGTCATCCCAATAGTCGTAATGGGCAAAGCGGCGCAGAGAGGCCTCCAGACCGCCGATGGCGATGGGGATATCCCCCCACACCCGGCGGATGGCCTTGCAATAGGTGATGGTGGCTCGGTCGGGGCGCAGACCTGCCTTACCGCCGGGGGAATAGGCATCCTGACTGCGCTTTCTCTTGGCGGCGGTGTAGTGGGCCACCATCGGGTCGATGTTGCCGCCGTTGACCAAAAAGGCCAGTCGGGGTGCTCCGAACCGGCGATAGTCCTCGTCGCATTGGGGCTGTGAGAGAATACACACCCGATAGCCGTGGCTTTCCAGCACCCGGGAGATGATGGCGGTGCCGAAACTGGGGTGGTCCACATAGGCGTCGCCGGTCACCAGCACAAAGTCAGCCTGTTCCCAGCCACGCTCCTGCATATCCGCCGAGGATATGGGTAAAAACGGCATTTTCGGCACCTCCTTTCTGTAATAGCCTATATTGTATCATAGTTTTGCCGATTCTTCAACCGTTTTCAGCGAAAACTATTGTGGACAAGGCCAAAAATCTGTGCTATAATGACGGTGATGAAGATAAGGAGTGATCCCTATGACCCAAAAGGTACGCTATCAGAAACTGGATGACCGGGCCGTAGCGCCCACGTATGGCAGCGCCGATGCCGCCGGAGCCGATCTCTATGCGGTGATGGATGCCCCGTTGACCTTGGCACCCGGACAGACCGCCTTGGTGCATACCGGCCTGGCGGTGGAGATCCTCGCCGGGTTTGTGGGTCTGGTGTGCGCCCGGAGCGGTCTGGCGACCAAGCGGGGGCTGGCCCCTGCCAATAAGGTGGGTGTCATCGACGCCGACTATCGGGGTGAGATTATGGTGGCTCTGCACAACCACTCCTCCGACCCCCAGACCATCCACCATGGCGAGCGGGTGGCGCAACTGGTTTTGGTGCCGTATCTCACCGCCGCCTATGAACAGGCGGACAGCCTCACCGATACCGATCGGGGAGCGGGTGGGTTCGGCTCCACCGGCACGAAATAATACGGAACAGAAACGGCATATAATATCAAGGAAGATGATCTATGAAACGGAAATGGTATAGCCTTGTCCTGTCGGTGTGTTTGCTGCTGACTTTGGTGGGTTGCGGCGGACAGGAAAGCGAACCGCCGGCGCAACCGTCTGGGGTGTCCACCGCCACGACCACGGCGGCGACCACCGAAAAAACTACCGAAACCACCGAAAATACCCTGCAAACCTCTACATCCACAGCTACCGAACCCGTCACCACCACGACGTCCACAACTACCGGACTCACCACGGCGGCGACATCGTCTGCCACCAGATCCGCCACGGTCAAAAAGACCACGGCCGCCACAACGAAAAAAGTGACCACGGCCACCACGAAAAAGACCACCGTGACAACCACGACCACCACCGTGGTTACCACCACCGCCCGACCGGAGGTGGACGTGACCATCCCGGAAGGATACACCTTTATGCAGATCGCCCGGTTGCTGGAGCAAAAAGGGGTCTGCACCGCCAAGGCGTTTTATGAGGTCTGTCAGTCGTATACCCCCCAATCGTTTTCCATCCCGGTCAGCGACGATCGCTGTTTCCGGATGGAGGGGTATCTGTTCCCGGACACCTATCGCTTTTATGTGGACGATGACCCCCAGGACGTGTTGGTGCGGATGCTGAACAACTACCGGGATAAAGTGGGGGATCTGTCGGACGATACGCTGATATTGGCCTCTATCATTGAGCGGGAGGCTCGCAGCGACAAGCATATGAAACTCGTGTCTTCGGTGTTCCACAACCGGTTGGACGCCCCACAGGAATACCCTTATCTCAATGCCGACCCCACCCGGGACTATGTAAACACCTATATCACCGGCAACAGCCTGGTGAAAAACCAATCGAAATACGCCCCTCTCTATAACACCTGCGGAAAGCGGGTGGGATTGCCGGCGGGGCCGATATGCTGTCCCGGTCTGCGGGCCATCGAGGCGGCGAAAAACCCCACGAAGACCAACTACTATTATTTCTTCTATGGCAACGACTATGAAAATCATTATTCCGAAACCCTGGAAGAGCACGAACAGAAAATCGCCGAGATCGGCGTTTGTCTGGAATGACCCCATTTTAACGAGTAGATCAAAGGAGTGATTGGATGTTACAGTATCAGATCGAAGGCGGAAATCTGCCTGTCGTCACCTGCTATCCCGAGGCGGGTCAGACCCTGTGTGCTGAGAGCGGCGCAATGAGTTGGATGAGTTCGAATGTCCGTATGGAAACCAAGGCCGGCGGATTCAAAAAGGCGCTGGGGCGGATGTTCTCCGGAGAATCCCTGTTCCTCAATGAATACACCCCTTACGGTGCCGGCGGTCAGATCGCTTTTGCCTCCGGTTTTCCCGGCTCTATCCTGCCTTTTGCGTTGCGCTATGGTACCGGTCTGATCATTCAGAAAACCGGTTTTCTGGCGATGGAAAAGGGGATCGACCTGTCCGTTTATTTCCAGAAACGGTTTAGTCGGGGTCTGTTTGGCGGAGAAGGCTTTATTATGCAGCGGGCCACCGGAGAGGGAATGCTGTTTTTGGAGATCGACGGCCATTGCAAGGAGATCGAGTTGGGTGCGGGGGAATCGGTGCTGGTCAGCACCGGACATCTGGCGGCGATGACCGACACCTGCACGATGGATGTGGAGATGATCCAAGGCGCCAAGAACGTTTTCTTGGGCGGAGAGGGTCTGTTCCACACCCGGGTCACCGGCCCGGGCAAGGTGTATCTCCAGTCTATGCCCATTGCGGACGTGGCGGCACGGATCAACGCCTATCTGCCCAGCAATAACTCCTCGGATTCCGGCATCAATATCCGCTTTGGAGAATAACAACGAGCAAAGGGAGCAACCGGTTCGGTTGCTCCCTTTGGCTTTAATCAAAATCGAAATACTCCAACATTCCGTTATAAATTCCCTGAGCAAAGCCCCAGGGATCTTGGGTCATCTTCTGCACGTCCTCGGCGTTGGTGATGTAACCCAATTCCACCAGAATGGCCGGCATAGCGGTGCGGCGCAGAACGTACAGCGCCGGGTTCACCCGCACCCCGTTATCCCGGGTGCCCATCCGCTCCACAATGCCCTCCAACACATCCTCTGCCAGATCTGCGGCTGTGGAAGGGTCTTTGTAGACGTAAACTTCGGTGCCGTTTTGGGCGGGATTTACGCTGGCGTTGGAATGGATGCTGATAAAATAGTCCGCCCCCCAATCGTTGGCGGCGTTGACCCGGGCCGCCAGACTGGTGGCGTTGCTGGTGCCCAGCGAATCGGTGGGGGAGTTGCGGGAGAGTTTCACTTCAAACCGCCCATCCTGCCTCAGCAGTTCCCCCAGCCGGGTGCCTACGGCGTAATTGATGTCCTGTTCCCGATAGCCAAAGCCTTCTGCCCCGGCGTTGACCCCCTCCGGGTTATGCCCTTGGTCGATAAAAACTTTAATAGCCATATAAAAACAGCCCCTTTCCCTCTATACTATGAGGAAAGGGGCTGTTTGATTACAGTTGACTTTTCAGGAATTCCACCGACTGACGCACGCCGTTTCCATCCTTGATGGGGACGGTGATGTCGGCGTATTTCTCATAGAGAGGCACCCGCTCGTTATAGAGATCCTGCAGGGTGGAACCGGGGGCGATCGCCACGCCACGGGCGTGCAGGTCGCCCAACCGCCGCTCCATCTCGTCAAAGGACAGTTGCAGATACACCACCCGCCCCATTGCCTTGAGATGGGCCATAGCTTTTTCGGAATACACCACGCTGCCGCCGGTGGCGATGACCGTGTTCTCCGCCTGAACGGTGCAGACAGAGGCTTCCTCCACCCGGATAAAGCCATCCACACCCTGGGCGTCCAGAATGTCCCGGAGAGGGCATCCGTTTTGACGGATGATCACCTCATCGGTGTCCACAAAACTGTAGTTCAGTTCCTTTGCCAAGATGCGCCCTAAGGTGCTTTTTCCGCAGGAGGGCATACCGACTAAAATGATGTTGTTCATTGGTTATCTTCCTTTGCTTTGAAATGACGGCGGATGGCCTCGGCGGCGGGCCGGGTCATCCCCTTGACGGTGAGCAGTTCCTCCACGGTGGCGTTTTGCACCCCCCGCAGAGAACCGAATTGGCGAAGCAGAGCCTTTGCCCGGGTGGGCCCGATGCCCTCCACCTCTAACAGAGAGGTGGAAAGGTTTTGGCCTTTACGCCTTTGACGGTGATACCGGAGGGCGCTGCGGTGCACTTCCTCTTGGATGGTGCCCAGCAGAGTGAACGCCGCCCGCTTGCGGTGGATGGCGATCTCACCGCCCTCCAGCGCAATGGCACGGGTGCGGTGGCGGTCATCCTTGACCAGTCCATACAGCGGGATGGCAAGGCCGTATCCTGCCAGAACGGGCGCCACAGCCGCCACCTGACCGGCGCCGCCATCCAACAAGATCAGGTCGGGCTTTCGGCCGAAACCGGTTTTTTCTTCCCGGTGAAGGAGGTATTCCTCCATTCGCCGGGACAGCACCTCTGCCATAGCGGCATAATCGTCGCCGCCCGGTGCCTCTTTGATGCGGAATCTGCGATAGGCGCTTCGCAGAGGCTGGCCGTTTTCAAACACCACCATCGCCGCCACCGGATCGCTTCCGGCGGTGTGGGAGATGTCGTAACATTCAATATATGTGGGGGTGGTGTCCAGCCCCAACAGTTGCCGGAGTTCTTCCAGCGCCGTGGTGCCCCGGCCGGTCATACCCACCTGCTGAGCCACCCGCTCGGCGGCGTTGTTTTTACACATTTCGGTGAGGCGGGCTTGCTCTCCGATCTGAGGGGTGACAATGTGCACCCGCCGTCCGGCCTTTTCGGACAGCCACTGTTCCAACAGATCCCGGTCCTCCGGCGGGTCTGCCACCGTCACCTGTGGGGGTATCCGGTCCCGGAGGGTATAATACCGCTCCAAAAATTCCCGGTATGCCTCGGCGGGGTTGTCCTGTTCCTCCAAAAGAAAATGCTCCCGGTCGGTAAGTTGTCCGCCGGTGAAACGGAACACCTCAAAACAGGCCTTTCCGGAGCCCTGGGCTAAAGCGATCACGTCCTGTTCCGCAATGCGGGACAGCACCACCTTTTGCTTTTCGCTCATCCGCTTGATGGCGCTGATGCGATCCCTCAGCCGTGCCGCCAACTCGAAATCCAGCCGGTCGGCGGCGTCCTCCATCCGTTGTTGGAGGGTGGCCATCGTCCTGGCACTGCCCTGGGTGAGGAATTCCACCGCCTCATTGACCCGCTCTTGGTAGGTTTTGGGGTCAACCTTGCCGGTGCAGGGGGCACAGCACTGACCGATATGATGGTTCAGACAGGGACGCTCACCGCCCTTTTTGCCGTAGGCAAGGGGACGGGAACAGGTGGAGAGAGAATAGATCTTGTTGGCCTCGTCCACCGCCTGTTTGATGGCGTAACTGCTCATATAGGGGCCGATATACCGGGCGCCGTCCTCGGCGGTCTGTTTGGCCTCGCTGAGGCGGGAATAGGGCGGCGGGGATACCCGGATATAATGATAGCCCTTGTCGTCTTTCAGCAGGATGTTGTATTTGGGGGTGTGCTGTTTGATGAGGGCGCATTCCAACACCAACGCCTCAAACTCGCTGCCCACCACGATATAATCAAAGGTGTCCACCCGGCTGACCATCTGCCGCACCTTTTCGGTGTGGTTCTGGTCCGAGCCGAAATACTGGCTTACCCGATTTTTCAGTTTTTTGGCTTTGCCGATATAGATGATGGTGCCGGCGGCATCCTTCATCAGATACACACCCGGCTCCAACGGCAACGCCATCGCTTTTTTACGCAGTTCTAACAGTTTGCTCATAGATTCTGCCTCGCCTGCCAGTATTTCCGGTCCAGACTGCGGTATTGGATGGCCTCAGCGATATGAGGCGTGTCGATGATGTCGCTGCCGTCCAGATCGGCGATGGTGCGTGCCACCTTCAAAAGCCGGTCATAGGCTCTGGCAGACAGACCCATCCGCTCAAAGGCACCTTTCAGCAGGGTGCTGGCGGCATCCGTGAGGGGACAGAATTCTTTGAGTTTGCTGGTGGGGATGCGGGCGTTGCTGACAATGTCGGTGCCGGCAAACCGGGTCTGTTGACGGGCTCGGGCGGCGTTGACACGCTCACGGATCGAGGCGGAGGATTCTGCCTTTTGCCGGGCAGAGAGTTGGTCGAACTCCACCGGAGGTACCTCGATATGTAGGTCGATGCGGTCCAACAGAGGGCCGGACACCTTGCTGAGATACCGGCCGACCGCCTGCTGGGAGCAGGTGCAGGACCGGGTGGGGTGGCCATAATAGCCGCAGGGACAGGGGTTCATGGCCGCCACCAGCATAATGGAGCAGGGATAGGCCAAAGAAGCGCTGACACGGGAGATGGTGACCTTGCCGTCTTCCAGAGGCTGGCGCAGACATTCCATAGCCTGCCGGGAGAACTCCGGAAGTTCGTCCAGAAACAGCACGCCGTTGTGGGCCAGAGAAACCTCGCCGGGTCGGGGGGTGATACCGCCGCCCGCCAGACCTTGTGGGGAGATGTTGTGATGGGGAGAGCGGAAAGGCCGGTAGGGGAGCAGACCCGCACCGCCCGCCAAAGTGCCGGCGATGGAGTGGATCTTGGTACATTCCAAGGCTTCTTCCCGGGTCATATCCGGCAGGATGGTGGGCAGACGCTTTGCCAGCATACTCTTACCCGAGCCGGGAGGGCCGATGAGCAGAACGTTGTGGCTGCCGGCGGCGGCAATCTCCATTGCCCGCCGGGCGGCCTCCTGACCCATCACGTCGGCGAAATCCACCAGCCCGTCGGCGGTAGCGGGGGAGAATTCCTGCGCCATAAGCGGGGTCAGTTCTTTCCCGCCCTGCAGGTGCTCCAGCAGTTGGGTGATGTTGCTTACCGGATAGACGGTGATCCCTTCAACCACGGCGGCCTCCGGGCCGTTTTCGGCGGGGACATACACCTCTTCGATGCCCGCCTCCCGGGCGGCGATCACCATAGGGAGCACGCCCCGAACCGGGCGGACACCGCCCTGAAGGGACAGTTCGCCGACAAAGGCACGGTGTTTCATATTGGCCCGCAGTTGTCCGCTGGCGCACAGCAGAGCCAACAGCAACGGCAGGTCATAGACCGAGCCCTCTTTTTTAACGTCTGCAGGGGCCAGATTGACGGTGATACGGCTCACCGGATAGGTGAAGCCGGCGTTTTTCATCGCCGCCCGGACCCGGTCACGGGATTCCCGCACCGCCGCATCCGGCAGTCCCACCACGTCAAAGCCGGGCAGACCCTGGGACAGGTCCGCCTCAACCTCTACCATAAAGCCATCGATCCCTCGAAGGCCCATACTTTTCAGACCGGCAAACATCGCACACAGTCCTTTCCTTTTTACTTACGCTTGTTGAGAAGATACCGAATGAGTTTATACAGTTCCACCACGACCAACGGCGCCAAAGACAGGCCGATAACGGTAAACCAGGCGGCGGCATCCATCGGCACCAAAGAGAATATCCCCTGCACACCGGGAATCAGCAGTACCGCCAACAACAGTGTCAGCGAAACGGCAAAGGCACCCAGCATGGCTCGGTTGGTGTGGAAGCCCACCTTGAACAAGGAGTGGGAAGAACGCATATTAAAGGCGTGGATCAGTTGTCCTAATGCCAAAGTGGCAAAAGCCATAGTGCAACCCAAAGGCTCGTTGTGAAAGGCGTTTGTGCCGAGGAAATAGGCGGTCAGGGTGATCATGGCGAACAGAGCGCCGTGCCAGACGGCCTGAATACCCAGCCCGCCGGAGAACAGGCTCTCATTCCGTCTGCGGGGAGGACGCCGCATAATGTCCTTTTCGGTGGGTTCCACCCCCAGCGCCAGAGCGGGCAGACTGTCGGTGACCAGATTGATCCACAGAAGTTGGATGGGGAGCAGAGGGCTCTTATGAGCCGCCAGCACCGCCACAAACACGGTGAGGATCTCGCCCAAGTTGCAGGACAGCAGATAACCGATGGCCTTGCGGATGTTGTCGTAGATGCCCCGACCCTCCCGGGCGGCATCCACGATGGTGGCAAAATTGTCATCGGTGAGGGTCATATCGGCGGCGCTCTTGGCCACGTCGGTGCCGGTGATACCCATAGCACAGCCGATGTCGGCGGCCTTCAGCGCCGGAGCGTCGTTGACGCCGTCGCCGGTCATTGCCACCACGTCACCCCGCTTTTGCCAAGCCTTGACGATGCGGATCTTGTCCGCCGGCGTCACCCGGGCATAAACCCGGTAATGGGCAATCTTCTCGTTCAGTTCTTCCTCCGACAGCGCCTCCAACTGCTGGCCGGTGATGGCCTCTTCGCCCTCGTGGAGGATACCCAGTTCCCGGGCGATGGCGGCGGCGGTGACCACGTTGTCGCCGGTGATCATCACGGTGCGGATGCCGGCGGTGTTGCAGTCGGCGATCGCCGTTTTCACCTCGGTTCTGGGCGGGTCGATCATACCCACCAGACCTGCCAGCGTCAGGTCACATTCCAAAGTCTCCGGGTCGTAGACGCCGGGAGCGGTGTCCAGGATCTTGAATGCGACCGCCAGCACCCGCAGGGCGTCGTCCGCCATAGCGGTGTTGGCCTCGGCGGCTTTGGCGGTGTTGCCCTTGGTGCACATCGTCAGCACCATTTCGGGGGCACCCTTAACGATCACGATGGTCTGTTCACCGGCCACGTGGACGGTGGACATACACTTACGCTCTGAGTCAAAAGGCACCTCTCCGATGCGGGGCATATCCTGCAACAGTTCGGATTTGTCATAGCCCATCACCCGGAGATAGGAGAGGATGGCGGTCTCGGTGGGATCACCCACCAGTTTTTCGGCACCGTTTTCGGTGACGATCTCCGCATCGGTGCACAGGGAGGCCAGCCGGATAAGTTGCTCCAGACCGGGTGCCTGTTTGACGCCATCCAATTCCACCGTCTGGTTGCCCACATAGGCTCGGCGCAGGGTCATCCGGTTTTGGGTCAGGGTGCCGGTCTTATCCGAGCAGATGACCGAGGCGCTGCCCAGGGTCTCCACCGCCGGCAGACGGCGGATGATGGCGTTTTTCTTCACCAGACGCTGTACGCCCAACGCCAACACGATGGTGACGATGGCCGGCATACCCTCCGGGATGGCGGCCACCGCCAGAGAAACGGCGGTCATAAATATATCCAGGGGCTTCATAAAGAACAGACCCACAATGAAAATAACCACGCAAATAGCCAGAGCCAGCACACCCAACAGTTTACCCAGTTGGGTCATCTTGTGCTGAAGAGGGGTGTCGTTATCCTGTTCCCCCTCCAACAGAGAGGCGATGTGCCCCATTTCCGACTGCATACCGGTGGCCACCACCACCGCCACCGCCCGACCGGCGGTGATACCGCAACTGGCGTACAGCATATTGGTGCGCTCCGCCAGAGGGGTAATGTCTTCAAATTCTCCCTCCACCATTTTCTCGGTGGGGAGGGATTCTCCGGTAAGGGCGGATTCATTGCTCCGCAGGCTGTATGCCTCCAGGATCCGGCAATCCGCCGGCACCAGGTCGCCGGCTTCCAGTTCCACGATGTCGCCGGGCACCAACTCGTGGGAGGATATGGTGGTCACCCTGCCGTCCCGGCGCACCCGGGCGTTGGGGGCGGACAGGTTTTTCAGAGCCGCCAGAGCCGCCTCTGCCCGGCTCTCTTGTATGACACCCAACACGGCGTTGAGTATCACAATGGCGATGATCACGATGGGCTCGGCCCATTCGCCGTGGGCTTTTTGGAAAAACTCCTCATAGACACACACCACCAACGAGATGGCGGCGGCAATCATCAGGATGATCACCATCGTGTCTTTTAACTGCCGGCCTAAACGCTGGAAAAAGGTCAGCGGCTTTTTCTCCTGTAAACGGTTTTTGCCGTATTCCTCCAGCCGCCGGGCGGCGGTTTCGGAGGAAAGTCCGGTGGCGGGGTCCACCTGCAGTTCGCTGAGTACCGCCTGACGGTCGTTGCTGTGCCAGATCATATCCAAAACTCCTTTCGGAAGAGGTGAAATTTATACTAAAATATATAGTCACGAACTAGTATACCACATTCTATTTCAAAATCCAATACGTAAATGCATAAAAGAGAACAAAAAAACAAAACCCTGTCCCGGAAAGACAGCAAAACCGGGACAGGGCAGGAGGAAATCAAAGCACAAAACCGATGATGAAGATAAAGTGGAGCAGGCTTCCGGCCACCACAAACAGATGGAACACCGAGTGCATATACCGGTGCTTTTTGCCCAGACTGTACAGCACCGCCCCCACCGTATAGGCGATACCGCCTGCCAGCAGCCAGGCCACACCCGCCGGCGGAACCGCTTTGAGCAGCGTTTTGGTGGCGATGACAATGCACCAGCCCATTCCGATATAACAGGACATAGAGAGAACGGCGTACTTTTTCAGGTCGATGGCGGTGAAGGTGGCGGCAAGCGCCGCCAACCCCCAAACAATGCCGAACAGCGTCCACGCCCAGCCGGGAGACACCGGACGGATGGAACACAGGAGGATGGGGGTGTAGGTGCCGCCGATGAGCAAATAGATGGTGCAGTGATCCAGCACCTGCATCACCTTTTTGGCCGTGGGGTGATGCAGACCGTGGTATACGCTGGATACGGTATACAGAAGCACCAATGAGGCGCCGTAGATGGCACTGCCCACGATGGCCCAGGGGTCTCCTTTAAGGGCGGAAACCAACACGCAGGCCACCAGCGCCACCACGCCAAAAGCACCGCCAACGATATGGGATATGGTATTGAACCGTTCCTCGCCCCGGGTATAATCCGGGAGGGTGCGGTCGCTGAGTTTGGTACGGGTCATAGAGAACGCTCCTTTGTTTGACTTTTCGGCTGTCGTATCACGCTGTCAGTATACACCCTGTCCGCCGGTATGCCAACCTACACCGGGTCTGAGCATTTCTCCGCTTGATGGACAGCCGGTAGAGTCGCTCTCCCGGTTCTCTACCGGCGGTAGAAATCCCCGAAAACCGGGCGTTTTCCGGATTTATGACAGGGTGAGGGGAATGACGGGAAAATTGTGAAAAATTTATCTGATTTTTGTCCGTAAGGTATTGCAAAAATGAAAATTTGCATTATAATAGTATGCGTACGAATATGTGTTTCGACACGTACAGTAAAAACCGAAAGGAGTACCAAGTATGAACTATACTCATGAAGTTGAGCAAATGTGCGTCGTGGCTAAGGGCCCCCACCACGGTCCCGCCCCGATCCCGGAAGAGGGTCTGTGGGTAAAAGCCAAGGAAATCAGCGATATTTCCGGCCTGACCCACGGTGTGGGCTGGTGTGCCCCCCAGCAGGGCGCCTGCAAACTGACCCTGAATATTAAGAAGGGCGTTATCGAGGAGGCTCTGGTGGAGACGCTGGGCTGCTCCGGTATGACCCACTCTGCGGCTATGGCCGCCGAGATCCTGCCCGGCAAGACTCTGCTGGAGTGCCTGAACACCGACCTGGTGTGCGACGCTATCAACACCGCTATGCGGGAGCTGTTCCTGCAGATCGTCTATGGCCGCAGCCAGTCCGCCTTCTCTGAGGATGGCCTGTCCATCGGCGCCGGCCTGGAGGACCTGGGTAAGGGTCTGCGTTC
>CAYSRL010000014.1:0-16901 GCA_964433515.1 uncultured Ruminococcus sp. | reverse complement strand
AGGGCAGGTTGATGTTGCTGCTGGTAGAACCGGACAACTCGATCTTGGTCTTCTCAGCCGCCTCACGCAGACGCTGTACCGCCATCTTGTCGGCAGACAGATCCACGCCGGTCTCCGCCTTGAAAGAGGCGATCATCCAATCCACGATCTTCTGGTCAAAGTCGTCGCCGCCCAGACGGTTGTTACCGGCAGTGGCCAGCACCTCCTGAACGCCGTCGCCCATCTCGATGATGGACACGTCAAAGGTGCCGCCGCCCAGGTCGTACACCATGATCTTCTGGTCGGTCTCCTTGTCAATGCCATAGGCCAGAGCCGCCGCCGTAGGCTCGTTGATGATGCGCTTGACCTCCATACCGGCAATCTTACCGGCGTCCTTGGTGGCCTGACGCTGAGCATCGGTGAAGTAAGCGGGAACGGTGATGACCGCCTCGGTGACGGTGTCGCCCAGATACGCCTCGGCATCCGCCTTCAATTTCTGCAGGATCATTGCGGAAATCTCCTGAGGGGTATAGGCCTTGCCGTCGATGGCGGTCTTTTTGTCGGTGCCCATATCCCGCTTGATGGAAGCGACGGTGCGGTCGGGAGCAGACACGGCAGACTGCTTTGCCACACGGCCCACAACACGCTCGCCGTCCTTCTTGAAATGCACCACAGAGGGCGTGGTGCGGGCACCCTCAGCGTTGGGGATGACGACGGCCTCGCCGCCCTCGATCACCGCCACGCAGGAGTTGGTCGTACCCAAGTCAATACCAATAATCTTTGCCATAATTCATTACCTCCAGTTAAAATTGTTGATGTTTATACGGATAGTTTATCTAAAAGGTTTCCCTTAATTAGCGACTTTAACCATTGCGGGTCGGAGCACCTTATCCCCCATCTTGTAGCCTTTCTGGAATACGGCGGTGACGGTCTCCTCATCCACCCCATCGGCATCCTCACGCATCACGGCGTTGTGGATGTTGGGATCGAAGGGTTCACCCTCCACGCCGACCTCCTCCAGACCCAGTTTGCGGAGGGCATCCATAAACTGGCGGAGCACCAGATCCACACCGGTCTTATAATCCTCGCCGTCAGGAGCGGCTATCGCCTTTTCCATATTGTCGATGCTGGTGAGCAGACCGCTCAGCACCTCGGCTTTGGTGAAGGCACCGATCTGCATTTTTTCCTGCTCGGTGCGTCGCTTATAGTTGGCGTATTCCGCCAGCATCCGCTGATACTGGTCGGTCATCGCCGCCAGTTCCTCCTCCTTAGCCGCCAGTTTCTTTTCCAGCGCCGCCGCCTTGGAAGGCTTTTTGGCTTTTTTCTCCTCTGCGGGGGGTTCGGTTTCCGGAGTTTCCTCCGGCTGTACCACATTCTTCTCGGTATCCATTGGTTTTGCCTCCTTTACAGGTCTAGAGCGGCGGTTTCTTCAAACAACTCGCTCATCATCCGCCCCAGGTGGGCGGCAAAATACTCGATCCGGGGGATGGCCTCGGCATAGTTCATCCGATTGGGGCCGATGACGCCGATGGTGCCCTGTCCCCGCTGGCCCAGAGAATAGTGGGCCAATATCAGGCAGGAACCGGCCAAATGGGGGTCGCTGTCATCCCCGAGAAGAACCTGCGCCCGGCTGTCGGGCGGTATCTGATCCAGCAGGTTCTGCACATTCTCCCGGTCGGACAGCAGGCCGACAAGCCCTCTGGCCCGGTCGGTGCTGTATTCCGGGTGGCGCATCAAATTCATCTGGCCCGCCACCGCCATCTTGGAGCGGTCACATTCCAGCGCCAACTCGTAAAAGGCGGACAGGATGGGCGCCACCGCCAGACCGGCCTCGCCCAGTTCCAGCATAATCTCCTGCATCGCCGCCACCGTCACGGCGGAGATGTCGGCGCCCTGAAACCGGCGGGACAGATATTCGGTCAGCGCCACCGTGATCCGGCTGGGGATATCCCGCTGGCACCGGCACATCCGGGTGCGGATAAACCCATTGTCCTGCACCAGCACCACCGCCATATTGCGGGGTGAGGTCTGCATCACGTCCACCCGGCTGATGCGGGAGCCCACGCCGTCGGGACGCCCGGCAAACACGGCCAGACCGGTGAAATCCGCCAGCGCCCGGCAGGCATCCTCCAACAGGCGGGTGCCGTCGCCGGATATGGTCGCCAGAGCAGACTTGATATCCACCTTGTCCTGTAAGGTCAGAGGACGGCGGTCCATCAACTGATCCACATAAAACCTCAGCGCCCGGGCGGTGGGCAAACGCCCCGCCGACGTATGGGGCTGGGTCAGATACCCGGCGGTGGTCAGCGCCGCCATATCGTTGCGGATGGTGGCGGAGGACACACAGTTGCCCAGCATCTCGGCCAGCGCCTTGGAGCCTACCGGCTCGCCGGTGTCGATATAACTCTCGATGATCGCCGCCAATATCCGGCATTTGCGAAAATCCAGTTCCATTCCGGTGTCCCCTCCTTTATGTTTCCATTCCGTTAGCACTCTCGGTTTTGAAGAATTAGCACTCTCTGTTCCCGAGTGCTAATTCTAGTTTACCACATTTTCCGGGAATGTCAATAGGGTAATTTGTGAATTCTTTGTGAATGAGGAAACTTTACGGCTGTGCCTATAGTCTGTGCCGGTCTTTCGGCGGTTATGCTATTTATAAAAGGATAAAAAGAAACCGACAGACGGCGTCTGTCGGTTTCGGGAACACAAATTTATTCTGCCGGTTGGCTCTCCTCGGTCGAGGTTGCCTCTGTGGTTTCCGCCGGGGTGGTGGCAACCGCCTCGGTGGCCTCGGTGACCGGAGCCGCCGTGGTGGTCGTGGTGGTGGTCGTGGTGGTGGGCTCCACATCGCTCACCCGCAGGGTGATGGTGTCGCCCATCCGCTTTGTGGTGCCCGCCTTGGGGTCGGTGCCGTCCACGATGCCCCGCTCATACTCGGACACCTGGATCTTCAGCACCGAGACCCGGAAGCCCAACGCCCGCAGGTATTTCTCGGCGTGATCCTGCTCCCAACCGGACACATCCGGCACCTTCATCTCTTCGCTCTCCTGACCCAAACTGACGACCACTTTAACGACGGAGCCCTTTTCCACCTCATCCTTGGCGGCAGGCTCCTGGCTGAGGATGGCACCGGCCGGTTTTTCGCTGAACTGCATAGACTCCAGTTCCAGGGTCATATCGCCGCTCAGTTTCTTATCCCGCAGGTCGTAATAGTTCAGGCCGATGACGTTGTCCACAACCACCTTGTTGGCACTGTTCTCGGCGGTGGTGGAGGTGGCCAACGTGGGTAGCGTCGTGGTGGTGGTGGAGGCAGACTCCTCCGGCTCTTCATTGCCGGTCAGCGACCCCATCAACAGCAGCACCAACACCGTAACCGCCACCAGACCGGCAACGATGCCCGCAACCAGGCCAAGCACTTTCTTTTTGTTCACAGCCGGTTTTTCGTCGGCGGCATCCCGCTCGATGTCCTCCTCCGCCTCGTCCACCAGAGCAGACACGGTGGGGGTCAGCGCCAACTGCTCCCGCAGGTGACCCATAGAGTCCGTGCGGTTGGCCGCCTGCACCTGCAACGCATTGAACAGCGCCACGCACACCGGCTGGGTCAGTTCCTCCGCCACCTCGGCCGACATAAACAGATCGTCGGAGTTCTTAGCCCGGCGGTCGCCCGAGGGCGGCTCGTTGCCGGTGACGGTGCGGAAGATCGTGGCCGCCATACCGTATACATCGGTGTAAGCGTCCACCTCGCCGTCCACCACATACTGCTCCGGAGCGGCATAACCCGCCTTTAGATCCGGCGGCAGGTCGGTGCCCGCCTGGTGCACGGCAGGGATGGAAAAACTGCGCAGACGTGCCTTGCCGTCTGAACCGATGAGAATGTTGTCCGGGCAGATCGCCAGATGCAGGATACCGGCGTCGTTGAGGCTGGTCAGCGCCGACAAAAGCGGCATAAACAGCGCCCGGGCATCCGGCCACGGAATGCGGCCGCCCGCCAGTTTGATCTTGCGGGTCAGGGTCATACCCTGGCAATAATCGGACACGGCATACACCGTGCCGTTTTCCTCAAAAATGTCGTAGACCGGCACCACCGCAGGCAGATCCCGCATCCGGGCCAGCGTCCGCATAGTCCGGCGGAAACGGTCGGCGTATTCCTCAAACACCCGCTCGCACCCGGCCATCGGCTGGACACCGCCGATGGAATCCCGGCGGCCGATGGCGGCAGGGAAAAACTCCTGAATAAAGCAGGGCTCCCGCAACTGGCGGTCATACGCCAAATACAACAGGTGGTCACTGCTCTCGCCGGTCAGCCGGCCCACGATATAGTGCCCCTGCAACGAGGTGGTCACCGGAAGGCAATGCTCCGGATTTTTATCCTCGCCCAAGGTGAAACCGCACACCGCACAGGTGGCGTTGCCCTCCGGCAAAGGGTTCATACAGCCCATACACAACTTAGCCATAATTCAGTCCTCCTTATGTACTGCGTCAGCCCATCGACTGACGGCGAATGATCTGACGGATATCCTTGCCCACGCACAGAAGCGGGACGAAGCCGCCGCTGATACGGCTGGCGATCTGGTCGCCATACCGCTCCCGCAGGGCGGTAAAACTCAGGTTGGTGCTCACCACCGTGGGTTTCCCCTCCAGCAAGCGGGCATTAAGAACGTTATAAATGCACGCCCGGGAAAAGGGGGTGTCAAACTCCATACCCAGATCGTCCAGCACCAACAGGTCGCATCCGATCAGTTGCGCCTCGCTGTCACCCTGGGAACGGCCAAAATGCTCCGCCTCCAACTGGCGGATAAGGGGTTGCACCGAGCCGTATACCACCCCGAAGCCCTGTTCGGTGACCCCCCGGGCGATGGCCAGACACAGATGAGTCTTGCCGATGCCGGTGGCGCCCTGTAACAGCAGGCTGTCGCCGTTGGGGGTGAAATTCTCGGTGTATTCCCGGCAATAGGTGATGATATCGGTCATATGCTGACGGGGAGAGACCCCCAGTTTGGGGTCCACCGCCGTATCGTAATAATCCAACCGCATAGAGCCGAAATCGGTCAGCCGCATAGCCGACAGACCGGACAGACTGCGGCAGGCCTCCTCTTTAAGCAGTTGACGGTGGCAATCGCACACCACGCCGTCCGCAAAACCGGTATCGGCACAGCGGGAGCAGGCGTAACGGGGCTCGAAATTATCTCTATCATAGCCGGCGGCACGGAGAATATCCGCCATCTCCTGTTGGAGGGCCAGATTCTTTTCCTGTATCCGGGTCACCGCCTCTGGGTCACGACCCAGAATGGCGTGGGTCAACTCCGGGATGGCCGCCGCCTTTTCCCGCTCGATCTCCCGCAGACGGGGATACTGACCGCACAGGCTCTCCCGCAGTTGGGCGGCAGCATTCTCCGCCTCCCGGCGGCGCTTTTCCAGCCGTTGCCGGGCGGCACGCACCACGGTTTCGCTATAAGCCATTACGAACCGCCTCCTTTATTTCTTGTTGAATTTGGGTCGGTATTTCAGCAGTTGAGCCTCAAAGCCCTCGCTGTCCAGACTGCTCTCTTCCGGGTTGGTGGCCGTCACGCCCTTTTTCTTGACGGTCTTGGGGGCGGCAGAGATCCGGTCGGGACGGTCGATGCCTTCGGTATGCCACCGTTCCAGGATCTTATCCATATAGGCTACGCTGAACTTTGCACAGTTCTCCAGCGTTATGGTCTGGGCGTGCTGTAACATCTCATCGCTGAAATGCCAATCCGTCAGCCACTTGTGGGCGGTCTTTGCCTGGGCGGCATTGAGGGGACGGACAAGCCCCAGCACGTTTTCCACCTTTTCGGCAGAGGCACGGGTCTGTTGTAACCGGCGGATCTTGCCGTCCACCTGGTCGGGGGTGACGATATCCTCGTCCGCCCAAGCCAGAGCCAGACTCTCCACATACCGGACGCTGGCCTTGCCCACCGAAACGGCATATCCCACCGCCATCAGCACCGACGCCGAAGGGATGCCGGCGGTGGTAATGAGATACATCAAGGTGGCGTTGTCGCCGTGGTTAAGGGGGCGACCCAGCCGGGCGCTGACCTCCTGCAGGAAGGCGGTGAACTCCCGGTGCTCCTTTTGATAGGCCAGCACCTCTTGCCACACCGGTTTGACCGGTGCGGGACGAGCCGCCGGCGCCTTTGCGGCGAGGACGGCGCCGGGCGCCGGGGCATGATCCGCCAAAAGCACGCCCTGTTGCACCCAGAAATCCAGGCACCCCTCACACTCGGCGGGGGTCAGCCCCACCGCCTGGGAACAGGCCGCCGGGTCGAACTGCCGATGGCGGGAAAACCACAACAGCACCCGCCATTGCTCCGCCGTCGCCAAAGTCAGCAGGTTATCCACCGCCTCAGCCGGCAACACAAACACGTCCGTAAGCATCCGGGGATTCCAGCCGTATTCTGCCATGATGATCCCTCCTTTCGACAGAATCTCCATTTTATTATAGCATTGTAACACATTTTATTTCTATATTCAAGGGGGACACCGAAAAATTCCTGCGGTCTTGACAATTCTTCGGCTCTGTGGTATAGTGAGCCTTGCAACTGAACAGACAAACAAGGGGTGCTGCCCACCGGCGGCTGAGAGAGCGCAAGCTTAACCCTATGACCTGATCCGGATAATACCGGCGGAGGGATGTTTTTCTAGAGAACACCGACAGCCAGACGGCTGTGTCAACCTCCGTTCCACAGGACGGAGGTTTTTTGTTTGTTCGCTTGTAGAGGGGGATAGGAGCGGCTGCCACCGCCCCTATCCCCCGACAAACCATAAGAAAGAAGGAACAAACACAATGAAATCCCAAAAAATGCTCCGCTTAGTGGAAAGCGGTCTGCTGTTGGCGGTGGCGGTGGTGCTGAGCATGGTCAAGGTGCTGGATCTGCCCTATGGCGGCAGTATCACCGCCTTTTCCGCCCTGCCCATCCTGCTGGTGGCCTATCGCCACGGCACCGTATGGGGAATCTTCACCGCCTTTGCCTATGCCCTGATGCAACTGCTGTTGGGCGCCGGCACCCTCTCCTATGCCACCTCCCCGGCCGCCGTCGTGGCCATCATTCTGCTGGACTATCTGCTGGCCTTCACCGTTTTGGGCCTGGGGGGCGTCTTCCGCCGCCGGTGCGCAAACCAAGGGGTTGCCCTGGTGCTGGGCGCCGTCGCCACCGGGGCGATGCGCTATGTTCTCCACGTCATCGCCGGCTGCACCGTATGGGCCGGCCTGTCCATCCCCACCGAGGCGGCGCTGGTGTATTCCCTGGCCTATAACGCCACCTATATGCTGCCGGAAACCATCGTCACCGCTTTAGGCGCTTGGTATCTCTCCCGGGCGGTGGATCTGCGGGAGCAGACCCCCACCCGGGCCAAAACCGCCCCCACCCATCTGCCCGCCTTTATCGTGGGGCTGGTGGGCAAAGCCTCTCTGACGGCCGCCGCCGTATGGGATGTGGCACTGATCTTCGGGCCGTTGCAAGACCCGGAGACCGGCGACTTTATCATCACCAACCTGTCCTTGGTGAACTGGCAGACCGCCGGCATCGTCACCGCCGCCGGAATGCTGTTGTGGCTGGTCTGCGAAGGCATCCGCCGCAAGATACAACACGCATAAGCAAAGAGCCTCTGTCCGCCTGTGGGGACAGAGGCTCTTCTTTATTTCTGAATAACAGCGCCCAGAACCGGACGGTTTAGCGTTTTGGCCAAAGCCAGCGTCCGGGCAAGGTCGTTGTGGCGGGTCACACCGCCACGGACAGCCAACAGCAGACCCTCTGCCGCCAGCAAGGCGTCCATCCCCTCTCCAGAGATCGCCGGATCCTCTCCGGCGGTGAGGGCGACGCCGTCTTTGGCCATCGCCTCGGCCACGCCGGCAGGCAACTCGCCGACCACGTATACCGCACCGACACCCATCTCGCCGGCGGACAGCGCCATCCGCCGGCCCGTCAGCACCGGGTCGGCATCCTTATCCTGCAACAAGCGGCAAAGAAGCCGGTCAACAGCGCACCGCTTTTGCTCACCCGCCAACGAGCCAAACACCGTCACCCCTTGGCGTACCGCCAGGTCGTTTTCGGACAGCACCCGGCCGCAGAAAAGATACCGCAGGGCATACCACAGCACCATCAACGCAAAACCTGCCAAAAAGCCCAACAAAATCTTTTTCACGCTGAGGGTGGGCTCAGAAACAGGGTGGTCGGGATCCGGCTCGGCCTCCTGCTTTTCCAAACGGTTGAGATACGCCCGGTCAGAGGAGGTCAGCGCCCCTTCTGCGGCGGTCAGATCGGTCTGCAACTGCTTCTGCTGTTGAAGGCTGTCCAACTGGCGGGTGCGAACCGTCTCGGAGCCGGTGACCACATAACGGTCAAAGGCCCAACGGCCGGTGTGCTCTCCCGCCGCCGCCTTTACCGGGGCGGTCAGGCCGGAGACCGTCTCTTTCGCCAGTTCGGACAGGCGGTTGCACAACTCCTTGGTGGGCGCCACGATCTCCACGTCCAAAAAGACGCAATGCACCGGCGTGTCGGAGGTCTCATAGGTTATTTTTGTGCTCACCAACTCCGCCAGATAGGCGGGAAGCATATCCTCGTCCTGCTCCTCAAGGTCGGCATACAGGTCTTGGGATTCCAAACTCTTGCTGTATAACGTGGCGGCGGCATAGGCACAGTCGCCGGTCACCAGATAACTCATACGCCGGGTGTGCACCGCCATAAAGTCTATGCTCATCATCGGCGCAGACTGGTTGTATGCACACATACTGGCATAGGCCGCCCGGTAACTCTGCACCGTAGCCACCCGGGCCAGACCGGCCGCATCCGGATCGGCAGGAGTGACCACCTCGATCTCTTCGGCGGCGCCATACAGGGTCATATCCCGCCAATAAGCAAAACCGCCCAACAGCACCGCACCCGCCAACGCCACCAGCAGGATGCTCCGCCAGCGCAACGCCACATACAGTACCAGATCCCGAAAATGGATCACCAGATCCCGAGGTTCAAACGCATTGGCCTTGTTCATAATCCGCCTCCATCATTTCAGATAATCCGCATAACTGCGCTCGGTATCAAACAGCACCCCGGCGTGATAGGTGGGGTCCTGCCGCATCACCATATAATCGCCATAGGCGGTGGTGAGTATCTCATCATACCCCTCCGGAACGGTGATGGCGGTGTACTCAAAAGGCACCTCGCTGGTTTTTTCGAAACACCGGCGGGGAAGCACCCACTGCTCCAGCTGATGCCCGAAACTGATCAGCGCCACCCGGCTGTTACCGGTGCCGTTATACCGGGTGCAGGCCGCCTCCATCCGGCGGTACACCCACCGATAGGGCACCCAGAACAGAGCGTGGTGGATCAGCGTTTTCAGCCGGGTCTTTTTCACACTGCCGGGATACCGGACGGTGGCCGCCAACAGTTTCACCCACAGACCCACCTGTTTTTGCTGTTTGGCCTTTAAAGCCGGGTCGTCCGGCACCTCGTCCAGCGGGAAGATGTCCAGAAAGATGCCTTGATTGAAGGTATAGTGCCCTTTCTCGGACAGCAGGATGCCGGTGGTGCCGCTGTGGCGAAGCTGAGCGTGACCCCGGCTGTAACGCTTGTCGTTATAGGCGGTCTGGAGGAAATAGGGCGCCCCAAACTCGTCCGCAACAGCCAACAGCTTTTCGTAATCCTCCCGGAACATAAATACGTCGATGTCGTCGTCCCAGGGGATAAACCCCTTGTGCCGTACCGCCCCCAGCATGGTGCCGCCGCCGGCATAATAGGTGAGGCCGTGGCGGTCACATACGGCCTTTAACTGCTCCAGCAGGTCCAGTTCCACCGCCCACACCTTTTTCATTTCCGCAGACACGGTATACCCGCACCGCTCTTCTTCTTGCAAAAAATCCGCAGGACGCTCCATAGTCGTTTCCTCCTGTTTTACTTGTTTTTCCGTCTTTCGGCCAGCATCGCCTTAGCGGCGAGATAGGCCGGATCTTTAAACACGATCAGCAGGCCGGCGTAGATAACCACACCCACCGCTATCTGGCAGAGAATGGTATAGGCCTCCACCTCCATCACCTGCCCCATCCAGTAGATGGGCACAAACATCACCGCCGCATAACCCGCATATCTGCCGGCCATAGCCAACAACTGCCAAGCGGAGATGAACCGGTGGGAGAAGCACAGATACAGCGTGGAGATCACCAACTCCGCCGCCACCGACGCCACCACGGCACCATAGGCGCCGAACCGGGGGATCAGAAATAGATTGAGCAACAGGTTGGTGACCGAACCGATGATGATCGCCCGGTTGCTCAGCCGGCGCTGTCCGCTGGGGGTCAGATACAGCGACCCCAGCACGTTGCTGGTGCCGATGATGAACAAAAGCGGTGCGAACATCATAATCATCTTGCCCGCCTCGGCAAAGTTGGCGCCGTAAAACTCCAGCGCAAACCCATAACCGCAGGCCACCAGACCGGCGCACATCGGGAAAGACAGCATATACATAAACCGGAAGGTGCTCCGGATATGTTCCCGCACTTCCTCCTCTTTGTTCTTGCCGAACAGATACGAAGTGCGGACGCCCACCACCACGTTCAGCGAGGTGATGACGGTCATCAAAATGTTGACGATCTTATGGGCGTTCTCATAAAAACCGTTTTGCGCCATATCGCCGGTGATGGCGCCGATCATCGTCTTGTCCAGCACCGTATACACCGAGGTGGCAATGGTGGGGATAAAATACACCCACACCTCTTTCAAATGGCGGACAAACCGCAGCCGGCGCAAGGGGATGCGCCGGACTTTATGGCGGAGTTGTGGCAACAGCACCAGGTTGGACACAAACACGCTGCCGGTCTGGATGGCGCAATACAGCGCCACATCCCCCGCCTCCCGCACGAAGAGGAAGATCAGCACCATACTCAGCAGTTTCACCGTCAGGTTGCGCAACATCAGAGATTTGAAATTCTCCATCGCCTGGAAATACCAGGTGCAGTCCACGCCCACCGACAGGATGGTGAAACTCACGCCCAGATACACCGGCCAATCGCCGTCGACGAGCCAGATAAACAAGGCGTATAGCCCGCAACAAATGAGGGTGTTGACCACCCGGATCACCGACAACTCCCAGAACAGGCGGGAGGAGCGCACCCGGTCATCCCGAACCCGGGACACCTCACGCAAGCCATAAGAACTCAGACCCATCGCCGCAAACAAAGCGAAATAGGTCGCAATCGACTGCACGTAACTGAACGTACCCACGCCGGTCTCGCCCAGGACCCGGGCCAAATACGGCGCCGTGATCAGCGGGGTCAGCATCGACACGATCTGGACACTTACGTTGTATATATAATTTTTCCGCAGATTATTGGTAGCCATACTGTATCCTCATTACTTCCCGCACAAGGGGCGATCGTGACGGCCGTATTCCATAAACACCGCCAGCAAAAGCAAAGTCAGGAAATTATACGCAATGTTGCTGGTGAACAAAAGCCCGAACACCATCAGCACAAAGCCGCTCAGCATCCATCGGCGCTGTCCCTTTGCCCGGAACAGCACGCCCACCGCCGGCACCACATACAGAGCCAGCAGATACAGTCCGCCCTGGGCCAACACCACCATCAAGCCCATACTCAGGCCGTTGTTGTATCGGTCGGGATAGGCGAAAAAGGGGATCACCGAATCGTCATTCCAATAGCCGGTGCCAAACACCGGAGCGGTGCACCAGGTCTTAAAGCAGGCCAGCACATCGTCCAGCCGCATAAAGCCGGACACCGACTGCATCTTGTCCCACAACAGCACCGCCGTCACCACACCCACGCCCAGCACCGCCGCCGGGATCAGCAACACCTTCAGCCGGCGGGACAGCCAGCCCCTGGAGGGGGTGAAAATGTATTTGAGGGCAAACACCGCCGCCACCAACACGATGGCCTTGGCGGAATAGGTGGTGACGGTGGCCGCCACATACAGGACACACCGCCACAACCGGGGTCTATCCCGCAGGAGCACCTCGGCGGCGGTGGCGAACACCAAAAAAATGGCAAAGCCGGGAGCCTCTGGAAACACGCCGCAGTTGCGCACCAACACCACCCCGAAAAACTCGATCTTCTGAGCCTCATAGAACAGGTGGAAATAGGTGGGGCAGGAGCGCACCGTACCGCCCCACGAATAGGTGGCGGTGGTCTCTCCGGGCAGGACGTTCAGCAGGGTGCCAAACACATAAAAGAACAGCGAAACCGCCGTCAGCACCGTCACGATGTCCGCCAGTTTGTATAGCAGATCCAGACAGCCCTCCTGCCGCTCTTTCAGCCCCACATAGAGCACCAGCAACAACAGGGGCAGGGCATAATACAGCACAAACCGCACCCCGTTATACCGGGTGGCCAGCAGATACACCGCCAGAAACACCGCCAACAGCAGCACCCGGCGCCAATGGGCCGCCTTCACCACCCCGGCACGCAGGCAGATCAGCACCACCAACAACGGCAACGCCAAACGGATGGCGGTGTTGCAGTTGGCGGAGGTGAACAGGCACCAGGTAGCGGTGTAAAACAACACCAGAAACATCAGCAGGTATTCCAGCACCGTGAGAATATTCACTTTTTCAGGCAGACGCCCCACTCTCACAGCCATAAACGTCCTCTTCCTTATCGTTTACAAGCAAACAGCAGGCGGTTTTTTTGCCGCCGCATCCACAACCGCAACCGACCCGACAGGGTCTGCTCGGTGTTAAACACGCTCAGTTGACCCACCCGCAAGTTCCGATGGGTCACCCACACATTAAGAAGCCGCTCGGACAAAAAGCCGTATAGCCGTTGCTGATAGGGGGTATAGCCGGTCATATCCACCGCCTTTTCCAACTCCTCCAGCACCGCAAACAGCCAACCGCAATACGCATCAAACTCCTCGGCGGAGGCAATCAGCATATTATACAGGCTCAGGCGGTTGCCCGCCATCACCCGGTCATAGGCAGGCAACACGGCAGGGTCCACCCCTTCCACCGCTTTTCGCAAGGAGATAAGATCCTTCTCATAACCGCTATAAAGACAAAACTCCTCATAGGCGCTCTCCCGCAGAACCTCCGGGCGAGGCAACAGCAGGTCATAGCGGGTCAGCAGATCCTTTACCTCGGTTTCGGTCAGGCGTCCCCGTTTTCCCCGGAAATAGCGGCGGTAATGCACCAGACCTTTATACCGGTCGGCGGTGTTTTTCCAGATCCAATACAGACCGGTCAACTCGCAATAATGGGGGTTTTTGCAGGAAATGTTGTCCCCGGTGTTGTCCGGCGTATAGCCCAAAGGCTCTTTGCCCTCAGCCCCCACCTGCAGGGGGATATATCCCGGCTCTGCCGGCACGACAAAGGGTTTGTGGGCCGCTATATAGATCGCCATTACGCCATCTCCTCGTACTTCTCTTGCATAATCCGGGCCGCCACCTGCACGTCATAGCCGCTCTCCACCATTTCGGCGGTGGTGTTGCGCCGGGGCAACCGGGCGCTCTTCAGCACCTGTTCCGCCCACACGTCGGGGCTGTCGGACAAGGGCAGATAGGTGACCAAGTCCTCTAAGGGCAGTTCCCGGGTGACACCGGTGGAGGTCACCACCGGCAGACCGGCGGCCTGAGCCTCGATGCCCACCACCGGCAGCCCCTCGAAAAAGGAGGGGAGCAAAAACACATCAAAAGCATTCATCAAAGCGGGGATGTCCCGGCGGATGCCCAGATACTGCACCCGGGAGGCAACCCCCAATTCCTGGGCATAAGCCAGGGTCTCCTCCAACAGGATCCCCTCGCCCGCCAGCAACAGCCGGGCAGACGGCTCCCGCCGAAGCAGAGCGGCAAACACCTCTAACAGATACCGGTGGTTTTTCTGCTGAGAGAAACGGCCCACGTGACCCACCACCAGGTCGTTGCTCACCCCCAACTCCTCACGAGTCTTCTCCCGCAGGTCAGGGTCATAACGCATCACCCGGGTGTCCACGGCGTTTTTCAGCACCGTATACCCGCCCCGCTTAATAATGGGGGTGGGGAATTTCCACCGGGCCGCCAGATGGGAACAGGCGAAATAATCGGTGGGGTATTTCTGCAAAGGGATCCAGGACAACAGCCGGATCACCTTGTATTTGAGATTGGCAAAACCGCCGCAATGGGAATGGACCGCCACGTGCCTTGCCCCGCTTTTGCGGGCCAGCCGGGCGCCCTCCATCAGGGCATAGGTGCTGCCGGAATGGATGTGGACGATGTCGTAATGGTGCTGGGACAAAAAGGCGGAGACCCCCTCTTTGAAATAGCGGTTGTTGTCCACGTTAAACTCGTGGCCCGCCGCCCACATATGTCCCCCCAGAGATTCCACCTCTTCCCGGGTGGCGGGCACCCGGATGGCGAAGGGGGTGAAAAAGTCAAACTGCACCCGGGTGCGGTCGATGTGGCGGTACATATTCATCAGGTAACTGTCCTGACCGCCGTTGGAAAAGGGTTCGCCGAATATCTGCAATACCCGAATCGGTTCCATACTACACCTCACACAAACTCAATTGGCGGACGGAAAGAAAGACCCGCAAAGAAGGAGGATAAAATGGTTTTCATTTTCTGCCCCTTATGGTCGGATCTCAAAAGCACTTTCAGCAGGTGCAGACACACCCGGGGGATCAGGTACAACCACCCTTTTATCCCCTCACGGCGGTAGACGTACACCTCGTTGCGGTAAAGATACGCATACCGCCCCAGCCGGTCGGCGGAATCGGTGGCGATATTCACCTTATCGTTGCTGTGCATATCGTGGAGCACCCGGCTGCCGGTCACCGCATAGCAGGGAAACTGCCGGGACAGACGGCGGGTGTATTCCAGATCGTCCGACCAGATAAAAAACTCTTTGATGGGCAAGCCCACCTGCCGCACCCGCCGGGCAGGGATCAGCACCGACACAAAGGTGGCCATCATCACCGGGACAAGAGGCGACGTCAGGTCTTGGATCTTGCTCTTAATGCCGGTCTTTTGGATATTCATATTGCACAGGCTGCCGTCCCGCCAATAGGCCATCCCGGACAGGAACCCGTAGGCACCCTGCAGTTCTTTGTCCGCCGCCAGCAGAGCCGCCAGCGCCTCCGGCTCAGGGATGCAATCGTCATCCATCAGCCATAAGAGGTCGTACCCCTCCTGCACCGCCAGACGGACGCCGTATTGAAATCCGCCGGCACCGCCCAGATTGGCTCTGGTGTTATGATACCGCACCCGGCCGCCGAGCCGGGAGGCCACCGCCTCACCGGTGCCGTCGGTGGAGGCGTTGTCCACGATAAGCACGTCCACCGGCGCAGTCTGAGCCAGCAGGGCGTCGATACACCGCAACAGGGTGTCTTTTCGGTTGTAGGTCACCACCACGGCGGCTGTCCGCTTATCCATATCGGCCCTCCTATCGGCATTTGATCGGTTATAGGGTGTCCGTATTTTGTAAAAACCGGGCACTCTTTCCCAAAATGGTATATATACCCATATTTATTGAATAATAGCACATTCTGTCCATAATGTCAAATGCGCAAAAACCCGACCTCCGGCAACGCAGAGGTCGGGTCAACGGAAGGTTATCCTTTCGCTTTTTCAGCGAAGGTGTTGTTCACCACTTTATCAAAATCGGCGGTCTTGGTCAGTTCCCCCGCCTCGGTCATCACCATCTGCAGACGGTCAAAACTCTCCTCGGTCATAAGGGGATCGGTGTTCCACGCATCAATGGAGCGGTAAGAAGCCACCGATCTCACCAGCAGATCCAGGCTGGTGTCCGGGAACTGATCCGCCACCGCCTGTGCCACCTCCTCGTCGGTGTGGGTGGCCACCCACTGCTGACCCTTATACACCGCATTGGTAAACCGCTGGATAAGGTCGCTGTTCTCCTCAATAAAACTCTTTTTAGCAAAATAAGCGGTGTAGGGGATCTCCCCCGACGCCTCGCCCACCGACGCCACGATATAGCCCTTGCCCTCCTGCTCCAGCATCGAGGCGGTGGGCTCAAAGGCGGTGACATAATCCCCGGTGCCGCCGGTAAAGGCCGCCGTCATCATCGAAAACTGAACGCTGTTGTCCAGCACCGTATCGGTAGCGGGGTCGATGCCGTTTTCCCGCAGCACGTGCTCCAAAGTCATATAGGGCACCCCGCCTTTGCGGCCGGGAAGCACGGTCTTGCCCCGCACCTTATCCCAGGTAAAGTCGTCGTCCGGCTCCCGCCCGATCAAAAACGAGCCGTCCCGCCGGGTGATCTGGGCAAACACCTGGGTGTAATCCTCTTTGCCCTCGTTATACACATAGATGGACGCCTCCGGGCCGGCAAAGCCGATGTCCATATTCCCGGACAGCACCGCCGCCATCACCGCATCGGCACCCTGGCCGTTGGACAACTCAACGGTGATGCCCTCCTCCTCAAAAAAGCCCAGGGCAATGGCCGCATACTGGGGCGCATAGAAGATCGAATGGGTCACCTCGCACACCGTCACCCGATCCGGGCCGGACTCCCGGGCGCACCCCACCGGCATCAGCAACACCACCAAGGCGGTCAGCACCGCCAGCCCTTTTCGCCACAACCTATTCATCGCAAACACTCCTTCTCTCGTAATGGGAAACGCCTGTCAACTGTGTCCGAACCGTTTTCCGACCAAGCGCTGGGTCAGCGCCACGCTCTCATACAGCAGAGCCGCCACCACCGCCAGAATGATCACCGACGCCATCACCAGATCCATTTTGAACACCTGGCCGCCATACACGATGAGATACCCCAGACCTGCCCGGGAAACCAGAAATTCCCCGGCGATGACCCCCACCAAGGACAGGCCGATGTTCACCTTCAGCGAATCAAACAGGGTGGGGATGTTGTAGGGCAACACCACCTTGCGGAACACCTGCCCTTTGGTGGCGCCGAAGGTGGCGGCCATCCGCAAGGCGCCCGGGTCGGTATCCCGGAAGCCG
>CAYSRL010000013.1:0-18236 GCA_964433515.1 uncultured Ruminococcus sp. | reverse complement strand
TTTTTCTTTATAAAAGAGCACGGAAGACAACTTCTTTATGAAGTGTCTTCCGTGGGCATCTTTTTTTCTGCGTTTTTGTGTTTTTGTTGCACATAATCCATCCAACTTACCACACAATAGAGAGGAAAAACTGTGAGGTGAAGCGGATGAAAAAATGGATGGTCTTGCTGTTGGCCGTGGTTGCGGCGGTTAGTGTTTTTTGGCTATCCGGGGCGGAGGAGTCCCCGGTGGAGGTGACGGTGGAGCGTATCGCTCCGCAGCGGGCCGAGCAGACGGTGTCCTGCACCGGGCTGGTGGAGGCGGCGGACAGCACCCCGGTCTTGATGCCCTTTTCCTGTGTGATGGAGCAGGTAGCGGTCAAAGAAGGGCAACGGGTGCAAAAAGGGGACCTGTTGGCGGTGATGGATAAAGAAGCTACCCGGGAACTGGTATCGCCGGAGATGGTGGTGGTTTTGGCGGCGACAGAAACAAACATCACCGCCCCGGAGGATGGCGTCGTGATGACGGTAGGCGCTGTGGAAGGGGAGACGCTTGTTGAGGGGACGCCCTGTGCGGTGCTGGTGTGCGATCGGGATATTCAGGTGCGGGTCGCTATACCGGAAAAACATTTGCCGGATCTTACGCAAGGGATGGCGGTGCGGGTCACCGGCTCCGGGTTTGAGAAGGCGGTATATACCGGTTCGCTCCTTGAGATAGCGGCCGCCGCCCAGACCGATCTGAGCGGCGGAACGGTGGTGCAAGGGGTGGTGACCCTGGATGCTCCGGACGATTCTCTGCGGGTCGGCCTCAACGCCCGGGTGGAGGTGGTGACAGCAGTGGATGAGGAGGCCCTGGTGTTGCCCTATGAGGCGGTGCTGACGGATGAACAAGGCGAATACGTGTATGTGGTGGAGGAGGGTTGTGCCCGGCGTGTGGATGTATCGGAGTCTGTTCAGGTGGGAAACGGTCTGTTGGTGACCGACGTGACCTTTGACGGTGCGGCGGTCATTACTCAGCCGGATAAGATCACTCGGGACGGTCAGCCGATCCGGGAGGTGACGGCGTGAGCGGTATCTGGCGCAGTGCCTGGATCGCTTTGGGCCGTAAGCGGTTGCGGACTGTGCTCACGGTCAGCAGTATCGCCATCGGCACCGCCATGGTGGTGCTGATACTGTGCATCGGACATATCGGCACAAAGGCCATCGGAAACGAACTGGAGAATATGGGCATCAACGGATTGTCGGTGACGGCGACAGAGGGACTCAGCGACAACGACTTGTCGCTGATCCGCTCCCTACCGGCGGTAAGATCGGCATTGCCCTTGTCGTTGCAGTTTGCCTCGGCGCTGATAGATGGCGGTCATTATGCGGTGGTGGGATGTGGCATTGATGCCGGTGCGGATCAGGTGATCTCTTTGGAATTGCTCCACGGACGTATGCTGAGCCGCCAGGATCTGGTGAATCAAACGGCGGTTTGCGTCGTGGATGAGGCGTTGGCCACAGATGTCTATGGGCGCACCAATGTGCTGGGGGAGAGTTTCACGGCGGTGTATGAGACCGGGTCGCTGGAACTCACGGTGGTGGGGGTCACCGCCACCGGAAGCAGTCTTCTTCAGAATATGACCGCACTCATACCCTATATGGTGTACGTGCCCTATACCACCCAACAGACGATAACCGGGGTGGATACCTTTGACCAGATCGCCGTGCGGTTGACCGAGGGGGTCGGGTCGGAGGAGGCGGCCAAAAACATCCGCCGGACGTTGCAGACGATGGGGGAGTATACCGGCACCTTGACCACCGAGGACTTGGCATCTCAGAGAGAGCGGCTGGAGTCGTTGATGGGCATCGTGTCCTTGGCGCTGGCGGCCATCGGGGGCGTATCTCTGTTGGTGTCCGGGTTCGGCATTTTCACGGTGATGCTGTCCTCGGTGAATGAGCGCACCCGGGAGATTGGCATCAAAAAAGCCATTGGTGCCACCAAAGGACGGATTTTGGCTGAGTTTCTGGCGGGTGCTCTGCTGCTGAGTTTGTTTGGTGCTTTGGCGGGGTTACTGCTGGGGTGCGGCGGCGTGGCGATAGGATGTCTGTGGTTGGGGTTTGCTCCCGCATTTCCCATTGCCCGTTTGGCCGGGGTGTTTGCGCTGACCCTGTTGCTGGGCACCGCTTTTGGGGCCTATCCCGCCTATCAGGCGGCAGGATTGCGGCCGGTGGAAGCTTTACGGTATGAGGGATAAGAGATTTCTGGTTTTTTACAAATCTTGTATTTACTTTTGCTATCGACTGTGGTATAATATCTCGGAACGATTGCGGATCATAGATCCGGGTTGATGGCGAAGCCTCTTTTATCAACGAAAAACGTTACAGGGGTGTTGAAATTTGAGAAAATACAAGATAAACGGCGGAACGCCTTTGTCCGGCGCTGTGGACATCAGCGGCGCCAAGAATGCGGTGGTGGCGATCCTTCCTGCCGCCATTCTGGCGGACGAGCCCTGCCGTATTGAAAATATACCCAAGATCAAAGACGTGGCCACCTCTCTGCTTCTGCTGGAATCTCTGGGCGCTAAGGTGGAGCGGATCGACGACCATACCGTGGAGATCGACCCCACCACCGTCAACACCAGTTCGGTGGATGACGAGTTGGCACGCAATATGCGGGCGTCTTATTATTTCATCGGCGCTCTGTTGGGCAAACGTGGAGGTGCCCGGGTGCCGATGCCGGGTGGCTGTTGGTTTGGCGAACGGCCTATGGACCTGCATCTCAAGGGGTTCCGTGCTCTGGGTGCTGAGGTCATCCCGGAGGAAGAGGGCTTTATCAAGGTGGAGTGCGACCAGTTGATGGGAAACTCGGTCTATCTGGATACGGTCAGCGTGGGCGCCACCGTCAATATTATGCTGGCGGCGGTGAAAGCGATGGGTATGACCGTTATCGAGAATGCCGCCAAAGAGCCGCATATCGTTGACTTGGCGAACTTTCTGAACACTATGGGTGCGGATATCCGTGGTGCCGGTACCGATGTGATCAAGATCCGTGGCACGCAATACCTCCATCGGGCGGTCTATTCCATCATCCCGGATCAGATCGAGGCGGGCACCTATATGGCGGCGGCGGTTGCCACCCGTGGCGATGTGTTGGTGCGGAATGTGATTCCGAAGCACTTGGAGTCCATCACCGCCAAATTGGTGGAAATGGGCGCCTGGGTAGAGGAGATGGACGATGCGGTCCGTGTCCGTTGCAACGGCCCTCTGCACCATTGCAACATCAAAACGATGCCCCATCCCGGTTTCCCCACCGATATGCAACCGCAGATAGCGGTGGTGCTGTGCACTGCTGAGGGTGTCAGCCACATCACCGAGGGTATCTGGGAGAATCGGTATCGGTATACGGAAGAACTGTTGCGGATGGGCGCTGATATTGAGGTGCAGGGCAATACCGCCACCATCACCGGTGTGGATAGGCTCCACGCCGCTCAGGTGATGTCGATGGATCTGCGTGCCGGTGCGGCGATGGTGATTGCCGGTCTGGCGGCTGAGGGCACCACCGAAATCGGTAATATCCGTTATATCGAGCGTGGCTATGAAGACATTGTAAAAAAATTGACCCGTTTGGGCGCCGACATCACCTTGGTGGAAGAGCCGGACGAAGAATAATGAAAGTGCCGCAAAACTGCCTATGGCGGTCTTGCGGCGTTTTTTTGGAGAGAGAGTATGTTGCGTTATTGTTCCTTATTCAGCGGCAGCACCGGAAACTGTACCTATGTGGGCACAGCTGAAGGCGGTCTGTTGATCGATGCGGGGGTATCCGCAAAGCGGATCACCACCGCTTTGCGGGAGCGGGATATAGACCCCGCTACCATCCGGGCGGTACTGCTCACCCACGAGCACAGCGACCATATAGCCGGTCTGCGGGTGTTGTGCAAACAGTTTGGTTGGCCGGTGGTTGCCTCTGAGGGTACCTTGGATGCTCTGGCAGAACAGGATAAGATCACGGCTGAACAAAAACTGTATACGTTACCCCAAGGAAAACGGTTGGCGGTGGCCGGAATGCAGATCACCCCCTTTGAAACGCCCCACGACAGCCGGCAGTGCTATGGTTATCGGATCGATACCGAGGATGGGCGTTCGTTGGCGATGACCACCGACCTGGGGTATATGCCCCAGACGGTGCTGGACACCATTACCGGCTGCCAGTTTTTACATATCGAGTCCAACCACGACCCGGAGATGCTCCGCAACGGCCCGTATCCCTATTGGCTTGTTCAGCGTATCCGTGGGGAAGGGGGGCACCTCTCCAACCAAGAGTGCGCCGCCGTACTTCCCGGGCTGATACAGGCGGGTGCCACCCGCATTGTGCTTGCACACCTGAGCGAGCACAATAACACCCCGGAATTGGCCGGTTCCTGCGCCGCAGAGGCGCTGTCCGCCTGCGGTGCTACGGTGGGGCGGGATTGCCTTTTATCGGTGGCTAAGCCGGTGGGGGATGGCCCGGTGGTGTATTTCTGACGGAGGTGCGGTATGCTGAACGTTACGTTATTGTGTGTAGGAAAACTGAAAGAAGCCTATTGGCGGGACGCCTGTTCAGAATACGAAAAACGGTTGAGTGCTTTTTGTAAATTCCGCTTGATCGAAGTGGCTGAAGAACGGTTGCCGGACAACCCCTCGGCGGCACAGATAAACGCCACCATCGAAGCAGAGGGCAAGCGCATCCTGGATCAGATACCGAAAGACAGTGCGGTGATACCCTTATGCATCGAGGGCAAGGAATTGGATTCTCCCGCCCTTGCCGCTCGTATACAGAAATTGGCGGTGGAGGGAACCAGCCACATCGTGTTTGTTATTGGCGGTTCCTGGGGGTTGTCCGAGATGGTGAAAAGCCGTGGAACATTACGGCTGTCCATGTCCCCGATGACCTTTCCGCACCAGTTGGCTCGTGTTATGGTGCTGGAGCAGGTCTACCGTGCTTTCCAGATCTCCAACGGCGGGAAATATCACAAATGAAAAATGCCCGACACCGCTAGCGGTGTCGGGCATTTCGTTGGTTTCATAACCCGCCGTGTCGTAATGCTGTCGGCATAACCTGCTACTAGTCAAAGCAGGTGGGTATCGCCCGTCCCTTTCCGGCTCCCTTCGTCCGCCGTGGCGGGAGGTCTGCACTCCGGAGACGGAGCAGGATTCCCTGTTCCAAAGTGTAGTAGGGTTAAAAGACAGCAGTCCACGTGCACAGCAGGATGGACATCAACTCAAGGTCTCGCTGGATTCCTCGACCTCGTTGATCTCGTAATATTCCTCCAGACGCTCCTGGAAAATTTCGGCGATGTTCTCAAATACTTCGTCATCCTCGATGGGAACCAGCAGGTCTTCGCCCTCGTCGTCCACCACTTCCAGAATCACCAACTCGCCGTCATCCTCCAGAGCCAACTCGGCCTCGGTATAGATGGGCAGAAGAGCCACATAGCGGCCCTCGTCGGTCTCGATGGCGTCCAGCAGTTCAAACTGGTGCTCATTTCCCTCGTCATCCAGCACGGTGACCAGGCTGTTGCCGTATTCTTCAGACATATTTATCACTCCTTTAGTTATCTGTGGATATGATAACCCATATTCCCGGTTTCGTCAAGATGGTTTTTGTTACCGCAACGCCTCGGTGTGCATACATTGATGATAGGACACCGGGATGGGAGGGGTGAACGATGGGTAATCATTATATTCACGTGGGATCTATCACCAATGCGATGCGAGGCAAGAAACTGTTGGAGGCGGAGGGTATCCGTGCCTATATGCACCGCTCCTCTCAGCCGGGAAATGAAGACGGTTGCGGATACCGGTTGTTGGTGACCGGGGATGTGACCCGGGCGGAACAGATACTGCGCAACCGTGGCGTGCGGGTGATTCGTATCAGCCAGGCTATGTGAGGAGGTGAAGAGAATGATATATTGGGATAATGCCGCCACCACCTGGCCCAAACCGCCGGCGGTGATACAGTCGGTGGGACAGGCACTGAACCGTTATGGCGCCAATCCCGGTAGGGCCGGGCATCGGATGGCGATGGAAACCGCCGGACAGGTGTTTGCCTGCCGGCAGGAGATAGCGGATTTTTTTGGCCTTTCTGACTCGGCGGGGGTGGTGTTTACCCCCAACTGCACCACGGCGCTGAATATGGTCATCGGGGGAATTCTTTCCAACGGCGGTCGGGCGGTTTGCTCGAATCTGGAACACAACGCCGTGGTGCGGCCGTTGGCGGCGCTATTCGGAGGGGCGTCCCGCTATGACGCCGTGGATTGGTCACCGGATCCGGAAGAACTGGTGGAGCGTTTTCACCGGGCGATTCGTCCGGATACCAAACTGTTGATCTGTACCCATTGCTCCAACGTGTTCGGGGTCGTAATGCCCATTCGGGAATTGGGGAAATTGGCCCACGATCATGGGCTGCTGTTTTGTGTGGATGCAGCCCAAAGCGCCGGTGTGCTGCCCATCAATATGGAAGAGGAAAACATCGACTATTTGTGTGTGGCGCCCCATAAAGGGTTATATGCGCCCATGGGAACCGGGCTGTTGCTCTGTGGGGAATCGGACAGGATCCCGCCCTTTGTACGGGGCGGAACCGGCAGTTATTCTATGTTGGCGGAGCAACCGAGCGAACTGCCGGACCGATTAGAGAGCGGCACCCCAAACACGCCGGGCATCTGTGGCTTGCGAGAAGGCATACGGTTTGTGAAACAGCAGGGGATGGAGACCATCCATCGCCACGAAATTGCCTGTCTGCAGCGAGTGTATGAGCGGTTGGTGGGGTGCAGTAGGATGCGGTTCTATACGCCCTATCCCACGGTGGAAAAGTCGGCACCGGTGCTGTCGCTGAATGTGGAGGGGATCCCCAGCGAGGAGGTGGCAAGCCGGTTGGACGAATATGGCGTTGCGGTGCGGGCGGGACTGCATTGTGCACCTTGGGCACACCGGCGGTTTGCCACTCTGCCGACGGGAACGGTGCGATTGGCTCCGTCGGCGTTTTCTACCATCGAGGAGGCCGAAAAGATCAGCAAAGTTTTTTTGCAAATTGCGGAAAAATCATTGCACTAAGTTGAATTTATGATATAATAGGATTATAAATGGGTAATTGGGCGATGCGATACCCATAAATCATAGGACGGATAAAACCGACCGATACAGGGGGATGGAAGAATGGCCGCCTTTTTTGAAATCATATGGCAGCATATTACCGGATTCTTTATCACATTCAATTGGTTTACGGATACGTTGGATATATTGACCGTGGCGTTTTTTGTATTCTTTCTCGTCCGACTGGTGCGGGATTCCCGTGCGGAGCAGTTCGTTCGGGGCATCATTTTGTTGCTGATTTTATACATCTTGGCGTTGCTACTCAATTTAACCACGGTATTGTTCCTGCTGAACGCTTTGTTTGAGAATGGTTTGATCCTCTTGATCGTGGTGTTCCAGCCGGAAGTGCGCCGTGCTCTGGAACAGGCCGGCCATTCCCGAAACGGTATTTCCCGCCTGTTTATGGGGTTTGGTTCGGTGGACAATGCCTCGCATATTCATCAGTGGAACAAAGCCATCAATGCGATTTCCGAAGCGGTAGAAGACCTGCAGGAACAAAAGATGGGCGCACTGATCGTGTTGGAACGCTCCACTCGTCTGGGCGAGATCGTCCGTTCCGGCACCATTATGGAGGCTGAACCTTCCTCAACGTTGATCTCTTCTGTGTTTTACGACAAGGCGCCTCTTCACGACGGCGCTATGATCATCCGTGACGGTAAAGTGTATGCGGCGGCTTGTATTCTGCCTTTGTCCGACAACCTGCAGATCAGCCGGGAACTGGGTACCCGCCACCGTGCCGGCGTGGGTATGAGTGAGAACTCTGACGCTGTGGTGGTGATCCTGTCGGAAGAGACCGGTATGATCTCGGTGGCTGAAGGGGGCGAACTGCAGCGCAACTTCACCAAGGAATCCTTGGCGAAAACGCTGGAAGACCGTATGCTCTGGAGCGATGAAAAGCCGAAAAAGAAAAAATTTCGTATGCGGAAGAATAGGAAGGAGGAAACGGTATGAAGCAGAAATATTCGTTAAACCGGATCCTCCACAACGATAAACTGATGATGGTGTTATCCCTGGTGGTGGCGTTTGTCATCTGGTTTCTGGTGGTTTACGGCCCCGGAACTCAGGAGGAACGGGTCATCTCCGGCGTGCCCATTTCGGTGACGTTGAACGATTATGTGGTCGATCAATACAATCTTCGTATTGTGGATGGCGCCAATGCCACCGCTTCGGTAAAGGTGAGCGGTACCCGCTCGGAAATCGCCGGTCTGACGGCGAACGACATCACGGTTACGGCGGATGCCGGGCAGATCAGCAAAGAGGGAGAATACGTTCTGCCGTTGCGTGCCACATCCTCCGGCAACTTTTCTATCGTGAGCGTTACCGGTGACGACGGCGTCAATAACACGGTTACCATCACCTGCGACGTATGGCGTGAACAGAGTTTTTCTGTGAAGGTGATGATGCCGAAACTGTCGGTCAGCGACCCGGAACAATACCAGTTCGGCACCCCGGCGCTCAGCGGTGCGGCAGTCACCGGCAACAACGTGATCGTGGCCGGTGCCCGTACGGATATTATCCGCATTGACCGGGTCGAGGCTGTGATCGCAGAGGAAGAGGAACTGTCTGAGACTGCCGTGTTTGAGGCGGATCTGATCGCCTATGATGAAGAGGACAACCCGGTGGAATCGGTGTCTTTCTTATTGGCTGAGAACGGCAAGGTGGATGTGACCGTTCCGGTATTGGTTTTCAAAACCATTAAGTTGACCCCCTCCGTTAAGCATGTTCCTGACGGCTATAAGACCCGAACCGATCTGGTAACGGTGACACCGGCAGAAGTGGAGTTGTGGTGCCTGCCCACCGAGGAAGAAGAATACGTTCAGAATATGCAGGATCTGCTGACTTTGGACTTTGACAGCATTTCTCCGGACGATCTGACCAAAGAAGTGGTTCTTAGCGGTGAGGGCGGTGTCCGTTTGCAAAACGGTACCGAAACGGTGACGCTGAAACTGAATATCAACAATATCTATCTGCGGACTATGGATGTCCCGATTTCCTCGGAAAACATCCGGGTGACCAATCTTCCCGACGGATACACCTGTGTCCCGACACAAAAACAGTTGACCGGTGTGAAACTGTGCGGTCCTGCCGAGGCGTTGGCTCGCATCAAAGCTGAGGATATTGTGCTGGATATTGCATTGGACGAAAATGCCTCTGCCGGCAAGCAGAGTGCTGTTGCCCGGTTACTGTTACCGGAGGGCACCGTGTGGGTGCTCTATGAGGACGGAACCGGTTTTGACGTGCAGGTTTCGGTGAATAAAGAAGAATAACGGTAAAAAACATCCTGCTGTGCGGCACCTTCCTTATGGAGGGTGCCGCAGTTATATTTATTTATATATAAAAAACAGAGAGACAGCTTCTTTACGAAGTGTCTCCCTGCAGGCTGTTATTTTACTTCTTTCTTACGGTCAGCACTCGCTGTCCGGAATCCACCCACAGAGTGTAGGGCCAAAAAGAATCGTCACCTAAGTGGGCGTTGACGTATTGGGTGGTGAGGGAAGTGTTTTTGAGAAACAGCAGACCGTTTTCAAATTTTCCTTCGGCAAAGGAAAGTTGAATAACCTCATCTCCGGCAAGCATACGTTTGGCGAGAATTTCTGCAATTTTCTGGCGCTCATAGGTGTCGATAACGGTGCCGGTGCGGACAAAGAAATTATCCGCCGTGGCGGTGCATTCCGGCAACCAGGTTTGATTGCTGTCAAGGGTATGGGTGGCGGATATGCTCTCGGTGGTGAGGTTGAAATAGGTGTGCAGACTGCCGTTTTGGCTGTCATTCCAGGTGGGATCCAGATGATAATCATTGCCGTTGATCTTTACCAGATTCCACATATGCGCTTCGTTGTTTTCACCGGATCTTCCGGTGACCAGCGTGCAGGGGATGCCCGCTCTCCGAAGGAGAAGTTGCATGGCTTTGGCATAGCCCTCGCATACGGCGGTCCTCTCTACCAGCGCTCCGTAGGCGGTATAGGCGGCGGGGTCGGCCTCGGCCGCCACGCTGGCCGCCTGCGTGTCATACGTGCAGTTCTCGGTGAGTTGGTCGTGGAGATACCGTTCCCGTTCATAGTCGCCGGATGCGGGGCAATCGGCAAGAATTTCCGTTATCTTCGTTTCTAACGCTGACGAGAAATAGATGCGTTGTTTTGCGGTCATAAAATAGCGGAGAACGATGGTGTCGTAGGTCGTTATCCCGTTTTTGGCGTTGTGCCCCTCCAACTGATAGGTACGGTCTAAAAAGAAAAACTGCGGGTTATCCCGGAAAAAGGCCTCATACACCGAAACGATTTGTTCTCGGGTCATTGCGGCATCCGGGAAATACACACGAACGCCTTCCACCATCTCCTCGTTTTCGTCCTCCGACAGGTTTAGGGTGGAGTCGATTTCGGCCGTATCGGTGACCGCCGTGTACAGACTGCCGTAATACGGTTTCAATTCGTGATCCAGGTAGGAATACTGCCAATTATTGCTGTATTCGGCGGTGTATTTGCCCGACTCATACACGTCTGCAGGATCGGCAGATTGCCACAAAAAGGACAGCTCTTGACAGCCGCTCAGGAACAGCAGACATACCAGCGCCAGCCCGCAGAGATTCTGTTTTCTCATAAGCGACTCCTTTCGTAGGGGATGGTGTTAACGATACAGGTCAGACTCTTTTTGAAAGGTCTTTACATCCGGGGAAAACTTGTTGTTGTCGGTGGTGCCGGTCAGTTTTTCGATACGACAGACAGCGCCGGTGTTATTCTGGGCGATTTGCGCCAAAGCAGAATGATAGGCGTTAAAATTGTCGATGCGCAGGTCGGTGACGGCGGCATTGGAGAGCAAGCCGAAATACGATCTCAGAGGGAAACCATCGGTCATATACTGGTCGAGTAATGCACACAACAGATCGGCGGCAACAGCGCTTTTGTTGGCCTTTTTCTTCCAGTTATCGTACTGGAGGATCCCTCTCACTTGACCGCCGGTCAAGGTGTGTTCACTGGCGCTCAAACTGGCGGAAATGCCGTTTTCATCCGTGTAGGTGACCGTCTCCGGTAAGGTGTAGGTGATGCCGTTTTCAAATTGATTGATAAAACTTTCAATATTGTCTGCGGTCAGCGTGATGTAATGGGTCAAAGGCAGTTCCAGAGTTTCCGATACCGCCTGTACGGCCTGCGGAGAACCGTGCTTTTTCAGAGTGGCGCTCAACGTGGAATTGCCTACGGTCAGGTTGGCGGGGATGCTCACCACCGTTATCCGGGGTTCTGCCGGGTCGGTCTGAACCAACAGAAAGTGCTGGGTGCTGTCCACGTCTAAAATCACCAGACAGCGACCCAGGTCGGTGACCGTCTCCGTTTGCTCTGTGGAGGAGGATGACTCTTGTTCCGTCGTGGGGGTCGGCGCATTCTGGCGGTAACCGATGATCAGCCAGGCAACCAGCACGAGTATCGCCACGGCCAACGCCAAAAAGGCCAAAATGAATTGCACCGGGCGGCTGGGAGGCCACCGGCGGCGTTTGCAGAAATACAGAGCCATTTTCATCCTCCTTTCCTTGAGATGTCTTGTTGTTACTGGGTTTCTTCACCGTAAAGTTCTTCGCCTTTACAGGATAAAATGCGAACGCAAATCATTTCGCCGCTGGGTTTGTCGGTCTTAACCCGCACGGTGAGATAGGTGTCGGTGTGACCGTCCATCGTGCCGTCGGGATAGGGTGTTTCCAACAGCACCGGAACGGTCGTGTTTATGTAGGTTTGGGCATAGGTTTCTGCCGATTGACGGCACACCGCCAGCATCCGCTTACTGCGGCGGGACTTTTCGGTGTTGTCGATCTGATCCGGGAGGCGGTCCGCCACCGTGCCGGGACGGCGGGAATAGGCGAAAACGTGTACCCGGGAAAAAGCAATTTCTTTGACAAATCGGCAGGAAGCCTCAAACTCCTCGTCGGTCTCGCCGGGGAACCCCACCATCACGTCGGTGGTGAGGGCGCAACCGGGAAAGTGTTTCCGCAGCCGGCGGCACAGGTCGGCGTATTCGGCGGTGGTGTAGTGGCGGTTCATCCGCTTGAGGGTAGCGTCGCAACCACTTTGCAATGCCAAATGGAATTGGGGACACAATTTGGGCTGTGCCTTCATCCGGGCGATGGTCTCGTCGGTGATAAAATCCGGTTCCAGCGACCCGAGCCGCACTCGTTCTATCCCCTCTACCGAACAAGCGGCATCCACCGCATCGGCGATGGTCAGACCGTTGTCCTGTCCGTAGGCGGTCAGGTTGATGCCCACCAGCACCACCTCTTTGTATCCCTTTTGTGCCAGCCGTTCCAATTCCGCCCGGATGTCCTCCGGCTGACGGGAACGGACACGTCCCCGGGCATAGGGGATGATGCAGTAGGAGCAGAAACGGTTGCAGCCGTCCTGTATTTTGATAAATGCCCGGGTGCGGCCCTGGAAATCTTCAATTTCCAAGGGCTCGTAAGTCTTTTCGTGTGGGGGGATATCCACGATGCGCTGGCGGTGAGCCAGAAACTCTTCCAGGCGGAGCAGTATATTCCGGCGGGCGGCATTACCGAGTATGATGTCCGCCTCCGGGAGTGCGGCGGCCTTGTCCGGATAGGCCTGGGGCATACATCCGGTGAGCACCAGCACGCCGTCCGGCACCTGCCGCCGGCACCGCCGCAGAAATTGCCGCAGTTTGCGGTCGCTCTCGCCGGTTACCGTACAGGAATTGATGACCAGCACATCCGGTGATGCGCCATCGGGAACAAAATCGGCGGTAGAAAATCCCGCCTGTTCCAGTATCCGGCGCATCGCCTGGGTCTCGTATTGATTCACTTTGCACCCTAAGGTGTGAAAGGCAACTAACATAATTCTAACCTCGAAACAGAATAAATCACATTACATTATAACGACCTCTGAGCAAAAATGCAATCCATTCCCGTAAATTCCAATATTTTTTGCAAAAAACCGTCTTCTTTTAGTTGCTTTTTCAACGCAAAACTGGTAAACTGGTGTTCACAATTAGAAAAACAAGGGGAAAGCGGAGGTGCTTTTATGTCCTTTTCCTTTTTTGCGATGCTGTCCCGAATGAAAAATATCCGCCGTTGGGCGCTGATGCGCAACACCCGGTCTGAGAATATATGCGAACATTCCCACGAGGTGGCGGTGGTGGCTCACGCCTTGGCGCTGTTGACCAACCGGCATTACGGCGGTCAGGTGGACGTGAACCGCTGTGTGTTGCTGGCGGTGTATCACGACGTGCCGGAAATTCTCACCGGCGATATGCCCACGCCGGTCAAATATTACAACCCGGCTATTCGTGACGCTTATCGTCAGGTGGAGGAGTCTGCCTGTGCAAAATTGCTGGAGATGTTGCCGGAAGACCTGCGGCAGGATTACAGCCCTTTGCTGTTGTCCGAGGATGGTTCTGCGGAATGGCGGATCGTCAAGGCGGCAGACAAGATCTCGGCACTGATCAAGTGCATTGAGGAACTGAGCCAGGGCAACCGGGAATTTGCCAGCGCCCGCCGGGCCACCGAGCAATCCATCCGGGCGATGGGGCTGCCGGCGGCAGACGAGTTCCTGGAGAAATACATCCCGGCGTATGAATTGCCGTTGGATGACCAGTGATGTAGAAAAGAGTTGACCTGATTTGTTTGAGATTCTGAAAAAAGAGAATCTGTGTCCGTCGGTGGTCCGTCTGGTGATCGCCGCCCCGATGGTGGCGGCAAAGGCCCAGCCGGGTCAGTTTGTCATTCTGCGGGTGTCCCCGGAGGGGGAACGGATCCCGCTGACTGTGGCGGACTATGACCGGGCCGCCGGCACGGTGTCGGTGATCTTCCAGACGGTGGGCGCCACCACGCTGGCTCTCAGCCGCAAAGAAGTGGGGGACAGCCTGCAGGATTTTGTGGGGCCTCTGGGTCGGGAGACCCAAACCGAGGGGCTGAAGAAAGTGGCGGTTATCGGCGGCGGTGTGGGCACCGCCATTGCTTTGCCGGTGGCCAAGAAACTGTTTGAACAGGGTGCAGAAGTGCACTGTGTCAACGGCTTTCGTAACCGGGAACTGGTGATTCTCAACGAGGAATTTGCCGCCAACAGCCACAAACTGATCACCCTGACCGATGACGGCTCTTTTGGCGAAAAGGGTCTGGTTACAGACGCTCTGCGCCGGCTGATCGACGACGGCGAGAGTTATGACCAGGTGATCGCCATCGGCCCCATCCCCATGATGAAATTTGTCAGCAGACTTACCGCCGAATACGGCATCAAAACCGTGGTCAGTATGAGCCCGATTATGATCGACGGTACCGGTATGTGCGGCGGCTGTCGGCTGACGGTGGGCGGAGAGATGAAATTCGCCTGTGTGGATGGCCCGGAATTTGACGGACATCTGGTGGATTTTGATGAGGTCATCCAACGAGGGCGGCTGTATCAGGCTGAAGAACACCACGCTTATGAGCAGACCTGCCATCTTCTCCAAAAGGAGGTGCGGTGATGCCGAATATGTGTGCGAATAAGACCCCGATGCCGATTCGTGACCCTATGGAGCGGTGCAGGGATTTCGGCGAAGTGGCTCTGGGGTATACCGCCGAGCAGGCGGTAGAGGAGGCGCAACGCTGTTTAAACTGTAAGCACAGACCGTGTACCGGCGGCTGTCCGGTTAAGGTGGATATTCCGGCCTTTATCCGGCTGGTGGCTGAGGGGGATCTTGCCGGTGCCTATGCGGTGATTTCCCGGTCCAGTTCCTTGCCGGCGGTATGCGGGCGGGTCTGCCCTCAGGAAAATCAGTGCGAGAAATATTGCGTTCGGGGCATTAAGGGTGAGCCGGTGGCTATCGGCCGTCTGGAACGGTTTGTGGCGGACTGGCATAATGCCCAGCCGGTTCATTCTGCCCAGCCGGTTGCCTCCAACGGACATAAGGTGGCGGTGGTGGGTTCCGGTCCTGCCGGTCTGGCTTGTGCCGGAGATCTGCTGAAAAAAGGGTATGATGTGACGCTGTTTGAGGCGTTGCACACCCCCGGCGGTGTGCTGGTATACGGCATTCCCGAGTTTCGACTGCCCAAAGCCATCGTCGCACAGGAGATCCAGTTGCTGAAAAGCCGTGGGCTGAAAGTGATGACCAATATGGTGATCGGCAAAGTGCTGTCGGTGGATGAATTGTTGGACAAAGAAGGCTTTTCGGCGGTGTTTATCGGCACCGGCGCCGGTCTGCCTCGATTTATGAACATCCCCGGTGAAAATCTGGGCGGTGTGTATTCCGCCAACGAGTTTTTGACCCGTGTGAATTTGATGAAAGCCTATCTGCCTGAGAGCGATACGCCCATCCGCCGTGGAAAACAGGTGGTGGTGGTCGGCGGCGGTAACGTGGCGATGGATGCCGCTCGGTGCGCCCGCCGTCTGGGCGCCGACGAGGTTTCCATCGTGTACCGCCGTTCTGCCGAGGAGTTGCCCGCCCGGGCGGAAGAGGTGGAGCACGCCGGGGAAGAGGGGATACGGTTCCGTTTTCTCACCAACCCGGTGGAGATCCTCGGCGATGAGAGTGGCTGTGTGACGGGAGTCCGTTGTGTGGAGATGGAGTTGGGTGAGCCGGATGCGTCCGGGCGCCGCCGTCCGGCGGAAAAGCCGGACAGCGCTTTTGTTATCCCGGCGGATACGGTGATTATGGCCATCGGCACCTCGCCCAATCCCTTGATAAAGTCCACCACTGCCGGCTTGGAGACCCAGCGTTGGGGCGGCATTGTGGCGGATGAGCAGGGTGCCACTTCCCGCCCCGGCGTGTTTGCCGGAGGCGATGCGGTCACCGGTGCGGCCACGGTGATTCTGGCTATGGGCGCCGGAAAAACGGCGGCAGAGGCCATTGACAAGTACATCCAAGAAAACGTGTGACAGAAAAAGCACAAACATCCGGGGATGTTTGTGCTTTTTCTTATATTTATTACTTGAATTATACAAGATGTTGTGGTAAAATATGTACAGATATTGGGTTTTTGCATACTTTTGCCGGTGCTTCGCATACTAGTGCGGGGTGATAACGATGAACGACCAAAAGCATGCAACAGACAAAGAATTGCACAGCATTGAAGAAACAGGGTCGGTGGTGACCTATAACGGACGCCATCGCATCCACTGTATGACCGTCGTGGGGCAGATCGAGGGACATTATGTGCTGTCACCGGAATCCAAGGCCACCAAGTATGAGCATATGATCCCGCAATTGGTGGCGGTGGACGAGGACCCGGAGATCGAGGGGTTGCTGATCCTGCTGAATACGGTAGGCGGTGACATTGAGGCGGGTCTGGCGCTGGCAGAACTGATCTCCGGGATGCACAAGCCTACCGTTTCGCTGGTGCTGGGTGGGGGACACTCCATCGGTGTGCCGTTGGCGGTGGCGGCGGATGCCTCTTTTATCGTGCCGTCTGCCACGATGACCATACATCCGGTGCGTATCAACGGATTGGTTTTGGGTGTGCCCCAGGCATTTACCCATTTCCAGAGGATGCAGGAGCGCATCATCGATTTCGTTTGCGCTCATTCCCGGATGACCGCCGAGCGGTTTCGCCATCTGTGTATGAACACCGGCGAACTGGCCACCGACATCGGCACGGTGTTGGACGGCGAAGAAGCGGTGCGTGAGGGACTCATCGATCGTCTGGGCTCTCTTCACGAGGCTTTGGAAACCCTCTATGACCGCATTGAAAAGCAAGACAAAACGCCCTGAGGGGCGGTACATATCTGCAAATTGGAGGAACTACATAATGGCTACCAAAAAGAGATCCACAAGCAAAAAGACGGCAACCCGCCGCAAACAGACGAGTAATGCCGGTGCACGCCGCCAACTGTACGCCATCATTCTGCTGGCTTGTGCGGTGTTGGCTTTTTGCTTTGCGATCATAAAGGGAGAGAATCTATGGACCTGGATACATAACGTGCTTTTAGGTCTGTTCAGTTTCAGCGCTTACGTACTGCCGCTTCTGTTGGCGGCGGTGTCCGTTGTGCTGGCGCTGGATAAGGACCATTCCACCCTTGCCACCCGGGTGTGGCAGAGCAGTGTGTTTACCCTGCTTCTCAACAGCACCGTGTGCGCCTTTACGGTGGACACGGCAACGATGAATTTCTGGGAGGCTGTCGGCTATACCTTCACCGAGGGTGTCTCTCTCCACGGCGGCGGTGTGTTCGGCGTTCTGCTGGGTTGGCCGGTGGAATGGCTGTTTGGCGATGTGGGCGCTAAGATCGTGCTGATCCTGTTCACGGTGGTGTTCTTGATGCTGGTCACCGGCATCACCCTGCATAAGGTGATCCGGGCGATGAAAAAGCCGGTGGAAAAGACCAAAGAGAGCATCGGCACCGCCATTTCTCAGACGGCAGAACGGATGAACGCTGTCCGTGAGCGAACCCCCAGTATTGACGTGGATATGGGAGAAGGCTATGCCGCTAAAAAGACTCGTAAGCGGAAACCGGATGCTGTGGCTTCGGCAGAGGAAGTGCCGATGCCGGAGGTGACGCCGGTGGATAATGCCGCCCTCACTTCGGACAAACTGGATGCGCTGAAAAAGGCGGGCGCCGCATTGAACGGGGAGCCGGCCAAGGAGCCGGAAGAGGAAATGATGACGGCAGAAGAGGCGGAAAAGGAACTGCAGGAAGATCTGAAGGCCGGAGAACAGGGCGAGCAGGAAGTGATCTATCGGTATCCGCCGCTGACCCTGTTGGATGGGGGTTCCGCCGCAGAAAACGCCCGGATGCAGACGGGCGACCGTCAGGCGGTGGGCGCTCTGCTGGTAAACACCCTTAAAGATTTCGGCATCAACACCGAACTGGGTGATGTGACCTGCGGTCCCTCGGTCACCCGGTATGAGTTGGTGCCCAGCGCCGGTGTGAAGATCAGCCGGATCACCGGTCTGTCGGACGATATCGCTTTGCGTCTTGCCACCACCGGTGTGCGTATTGAGGCTCCGATCCCCAACAAAGCGGCGGTGGGCATTGAGGTGCCCAACAAATCCCGCCGCACCGTGCGTCTGCGGTCTTTGCTGGATACTTCGGAATATCGCTCGGCTAAGGGCAAACTGACGGTGGCGCTGGGCCAGGATATCGAGGGGCGTACGGTGCTCACCGACCTGGCAAAGATGCCCCACCTGCTGATCGCCGGCACCACCGGTTCCGGTAAATCCGTGTGTACCAATTCGATGAT